>NZ_JBXWRT010000002.1:0-289058 GCF_059613045.1 Ruegeria sp. BHSC037 | reverse complement strand
AGCACGAGCTGCAAGACATGCTTTGGATGCGCTTTGCGCTTCAGTTTGGTGTCGGCCACTTCATAGCTGAAATCTCCAAGTTCCGAGGGCTTATCCACGCGCTCGAGGAAGTCCGACCAGCCGCCCCAATTGCCCGAGAGAAACGCGCCCTGAAAGACCACTTCTGCGCCACTGGCCAGCGCAATGCGGCTAGCCTGGGCATCCTGCTCCAGCTCCCCGCGCTTGATCTCAATCACCTGTTTACCCTCAGCCTTTAGCCGAGCGAGCTGCGCCGCCTCATGTGCATCGCCCTGTTTTTGAAGAAGCTCGGCGTCCTCAGTGTCTTCTCGTGGCTCGGGACCCTGACCCTGCATGTAGGCCAGATCCAGTGCGGTTGCATGGCGGCAGCCCGTGAAACGCATGAGGTCGGATGCCGACAAAAGAATGCCTCCGTCAAATTTCCTCATGCGCACACCCAACCAATTCACAACCAGTGAGAGAATCACCTCGACACAACTCAAGGTCATCAATAGCGTACATGGGTGTCAATCTCTGTCACGGGTGCGCATGAGTTTCTCGAAAGCACAGGTTCTTCTTCGGTTGGCCCGAATCGCGGCAACCCGACATGGCGGCATCAGTCTGGACGACATTGCCGCCGAATTCGAAGTTTCACACCGGACGGCGCAACGCATGACGGAGGCGCTGGAAACCACCTTTCAGAACGTGACCCACCATGACGGCCCGGACCGGCGCCGCCGCTGGCGCATCGCTGACCCAGTAGCTGCCCGGTTGGAGCTGCGGACCGAAAGCGCGCTGGAAGCTTTGGAGATTTCCGTCAGGGCTGCTGAGGGCGAGAGCCGGTTGCGTCATGCGCAGGCCTTGAACGACATACGCGACGGTATGATCGCCCGGCTCCCTCCCAAAGATGTCGCACGTGGCGAGGCGGATGCCGAGGCCGTTCTCTTGGCACTTGGGCAGGTGGCAAGGCCTGGACCGAAGGTCATGGTGGCACCCAATGTGCTGGACGCCATCATTGAAGCGCTGCGCGGCCCGTTTCGGATGCAGATGCGCTATCGTTTACCGGATGCCGCGCCACGTATCATCGAGCCGCACGGCCTATTGAGCGGCCATCACAGCTACCTGGTGGCACGCCAACCAGAACGCGGCGACGAACTGCGTAATTTTCGACTGGACCGGATCTTCGCGGTCGAGGTGCTGGATGACAGCTTTGCCTTCAAGGCTGGATTTTCGCTTGAGGATTACGCCGCCCGCGCCTTTGGCGTCTACCAGGATCCGGCGCAATATGGCGAGGTCGTCTGGCGCTTCGCCCCCGAAGCTGCCGAACGTGCTTCCGAGTTCCGATTTCACCCAACGCAGCAGTTTGAGCCCCAGCTCGACGGCAGCTTGGTCGTGCGCTTCCACGCGGCTGGTTGGCTGGAGATGGCCTGGCATCTCTATCAATGGGGCGACAAGGTCGAGGTTCTGGAACCGCAGGGCCTTCGCGACCTTGTCGAAGGCCACCAGAGAGCCGATTTTGACGCACTTCCCTGACATGTTAGCAACAAGGATTTTGCCATGAACGATCCACTCGATCACGCCACCTTGAAAGCCAAGCAACGCGCCATTCGTGACGGATTTCCCGAAACCATGGGACTGCGTGTTCACCGCGCGATCAGCTGGATTGGGCGGGCCGAGGCTTGCGGCGAGGATCATGACGCGCGTTTCATTTTTCTTTGGGTTTCCTTCAACGCGGCCTATGCTGACGAGAGAGAACTCCAGACTTTCGCTCCCAGCGAACGCGCAACATTCTCTGGCTTTTTCGACAAGATGGCGCGTCTGGATGGCGAGAACCGCATCTATGGTGCCATTTGGCAGAGGTTTCACGGCCCCGTCCGGCTGTTGATGGAAAACCGCTATGTGTTTCATCCGTTCTGGCAGCATCACAACGGCATCCCCGGTTATGAGAACTGGCAGGAGCGTTTTACCGCATCGGCCCGCAGCTTTGCTCAGGCCTTTCAGAACGGCGATTGCGCCAAGGTACTGAGCTTTGTCTTTGACCGCCTTTATGTGCTGCGCAACCAACTGGTGCACGGCGGCTCCACTTGGAACAGCGGCGTCAACCGCGCACAGGTTCGCGATGGTGCTGCGATCCTGGAATTCCTGTTACCGGTCTTCGTGGACATCATGATGGACAACCCGCAAGAGGACTGGGGGCGGCCTTTCTATCCGGTGGTCAATTAGGTGTGGTGGTGCCTCCTTCTCAACTCGGTCAAATTGGAAACCCGAAGGTCTCCCGCAAATCAAACCGTGCGATTGCACCAATGGAATGGCGTAATGGCGATGTGGTCGAGATGGGCGCCCGCAAAGGAGACGTCGAGAGCGGATGCGTAGGCGCTGGTTTTGGCTATACTGCCCCCATGAAACAGGAAACGATTTCAGAACGCCCTGCGAAGGTCCGCGCCCTAGAAGCGCTGTCAGAGGCATTCTCTCGTCAGTACCCCGACATTGCGCTCGACCCGAAGGGCTACGTCGCGGATTTCCGCGGTGCCCTCCTTCCGAGGGTTTCGCCCGAGGATTTCGAACCGGACCTGTCATCCGGAGACGGCAACGGACTGAAGACCAAGTTCCGGGCGGCACACTCTTCATCGGGGCTGGTGGTGAACTGTTTTGCACTGTTCAGGCGGCGGATCGCTCATCTGAAGATGCCGGGACACGCCGCATTCATGAACTCCAGTTCGAACGGAAATGTCCCACCGGGCTTCGAGGCGGGCGGGCTCCCAACCTTGATGTCGTGCTATCTGGTCCCGACAATGTCGTAGCGATCGAGTCCAAGCTGACCGAATACCTCTCTGGTCACCGTCCGAAGTTCTCTCCTGCCTATGATAAGCAGATCAGGGATACGCGGCGCGATCAGGGATACTTCCACGAGATGCTGCGTCTCCAGGATCGACCGGACCATTACAAATGGCTCGACGCTGCACAGCTCATCAAGCACGCTTTTGGTCTGTCTCGCACCTTTCCCAACCGTCCCGTGACGCTGCTATATCTGTTCTGGGAACCTGCGAACCCGGACGCGCGTTCCGAGTTCGCGGCTCATCGTGACGAGACGGAGGAGTTCAAGATGCGTGTGGCAGGATCGTCACCGGCGTTCGAGGTGTTCAGCTACCCGGAACTTTGGAACTTCTGGCGCGACAACGCATCGACGCCAGCATGGCTGCATGAGCATCTCGAGAACCTGAGGCGACGTTATTTAGTCAGCATCTGAGCGCTTCAGAAGCTCGCATTCAGCTGTGACCAGCCGATGGTGGCGCTCAATCCGCCCGCAACCGTCTCAACCGCTACGCCGATGAGGGTGTTTTCGGTCGCACCCGTGGTGCAGCGCTTGGCCTTACACAGGCAACAAATCCTCGGGTTCACCACTTGCGTGAGACAGGAAAAAGTTGCCCCCAAGTTGCCGAACGGCTCAATTCAAGCGGCTACCCTTCGCTGGACGGCAAACCCTGGACAACAGACAACGCTCGGAAGTTCACAAGTAGCCATTTGCGTGATGAAGGTTTCCTGCATTTTTTAGCAGGCCCCTACAGTCACACCTGAGTCAATTCTTGATGGGGACCAACAAACAGAACCCTTTTGCGGGGCCTTGCACGCGAGATGATGGCGGGCGACATGGGGGCGGCCGCATGAAACCAGTCGCCACACCCGACACCATCACGATCCACGTCCCGTTCCGCATCACCAAGCGCGGCGGGCGCAAGGAGGTGCAGCTGCCCGACGGCGCGCCGGTTCAGCGCAGAACCGACAACACGCTGGTCAAGGCACTGGCCCGCGCCTTCCGCTGGAAACGCATGCTGGAAACGGACGAGTTCGCCACCATCAACGAACTAGCCGAGCGCGAGGGCATCGCGCCCTCCTACATGACCCGCGTCCTGCGACTCAGGCTGCTCGCGCCCGATATCGTCGAGGCGATCTTGGACGGGAAGCAGGGGCCGGAGGTGACGCTGGCGCGGCTGCTGGAGCCGCATCCGGCAGAGTGGTCGGCCCAGAACTTTTAAAACCATTCAATTTCAGACTGATAGCTACATATGAAGGATGTCCAGCCAACCACACGACCGGTCCATGCGAGCGAACGCAAAGGCAGAACGTTACATGAACATAGGCCATCATCTAGTGTGTGAACGCCACTCAGAGGCTGAATCTGGACGAATCCTCCAGTCCGGGGTTGAAGATGATGCTACTTTGGTGATAGATGGTGCGCAAAATAGAGCTTGAGGAACATGCCCCGACCAAAAGGCAAGAAGGACGCTGTCCGCTTCACGGTGAGCTTGGACCCTCAGCTCCACGCGAAGTTGCTTCGAATCGCAGAGGCCAACGACCTCTCGCTCTCATGGGCCGTGCGCCGCGCAGTGTCGGAGTTCGTGGAGCGTCAAGACGAAACCAAGCAAGCCGAATTGCCCTTCTCGCAATCGGTACCGAAGGATTAACATGAACCGCCGCAGACCGATATACCTGGATTATCAATCAACTACCCCGCTTGATCCAGAAGTGCGGGCGGCAATGCTCCCATTCCTTGAGGACAGGTTCGGCAACCCGCATTCAGAGCATCAACTAGGCTGGGAAGCCGCTGGGGCAGTGGACGAAGCTCGTCGCGCCGTGGCTGACCTTATCGGCGCTGCGCCTGGCGAGATTATTCTCACAGCGGGCGCAACTGAGGCAAACAACCTCAGCGTGATGGGCGTCGCGCAGCGTACGCGGCGCCGGCACATTCTGGTGTCCGCCATTGAGCATAAATGCGTTCTTGCTCCGGCGGCAATCCTCTCGAAACAGGGCTTTGAAGTCCAGGCAATCCCAGTCGACGCAGATGGGATCATCGATCTGGAGCGTTTGGCGCAGCTTATCCGGCCCGACACGGCATTAGTCTCTGTCATGGCTGCCAATAATGAAATTGGCACGCTGCAGCCTTTGGAACAGATAAGCGCGCTCTGCTCCGAAGTGGGTGCGCTCTTCCACAGCGACGCTGCACAGCTCGCCGGAAAAATGCCTCTTGATGTGCTCGCTCTCGGCATCGACCTGCTGAGTTTGTCAGCCCATAAATTCTACGGGCCTAAGGGTGTCGGCGCGCTCTACATCGCTGGCAATGCGCGCTCACAGATAGCTCCGATCATGTATGGTGGCGGTCAGCAGGACGGGATGCGCCCTGGCACACTTGCACCGATGCTCTGCGCGGGCCTTGCGGCCGCTGCGGAGAAGGCGATTGCCCAGCAACATAGAGATGAGCAGCATACAACAGCACTCAGGGCGCGGTTGCTAACCAGCCTACGCGAGAGGATCCCCAGTATTCGGGTCAATGGCTCAGAGGCAAGCGGCCTCAGTGGCTGTCTAAACATTCGCATTCCCGGCATCGACGCACATGCTTTGCTGATGATGTTGCAGGCAGAACTTGCCGCATCAGTGGGATCCGCCTGCAATGCCGGCCTGATCGAGCCCTCGTATGTGCTTGGCGCGATTGGCCTTACACCCGACGAGGCGCGCGCATCACTGCGCCTCGGCTTCGGACGCTTTACCACACTTGATGAGATTGATCAGGCAGTAGAGCTGATCTGCGAAAAGGCGTCCCGCCTGTCTCAAGCCGTCGCTGCGGAGTGAGGCGAAGATGGATCGCCGAACCCTCGCAAGATTCCCTCTGCCTCACAGATTGGATAACACGTCCAAGAGGAGCATTTTATGATAAGAGGCCCCCTCGCCAATCCTGCTTTCCGGGCCCAATTCTCCGGCCATGAAACCTTTCCGCTTCGCCATCTCTGGCTGAAGAAGGCGTACGATCAGGTTGCCGTTGCCAAGGGCGGCGTCGCGCCAAAATCTCTGTTCAACGACGCTGAATCCATTGTCACCTTCGGGGTTGGCAAGAATATGGTCGGCGCTATCCGCCATTGGGCGCTTACCTGCGGAATCTTGGAGGAAGACGGCGATGTTTTCCGCACTACGACCATCGGCGACTATCTGTTTGCCGATGCGACCGGCGTCGACCCCTTCCTTGAGGCTCCCGCAACGCTATGGCTGCTCCATTGGATGATGGCGGGTACGCCTGAGCGCAGCACGACGTGGTTCTATGTCTTCAATCACCTCGCCGTTCAGACCTTCGACCACGACGCGATTGCAGCGCCGCTCCGCGACTATCGCGATCAGCAGAATGCGCGCTTGAAGAATAAGATCCGCGCATCCGATGCGACCATCAAGCGGGACGTCGAGTGTTTCTTGCGGAGCTACGTGCCAACCCGTCAGGGCAAGTTCAGCGATGATCTTTTTGAGCCGGCCTTGGTGCCGCTCGGTTTGATCCGGGCTGTGAGCAGCAAGTCCTATCAGTTCCGGCGCGGAGCGAAGCCGACCCTACCCGATGGCATTTTCCTCTATGCGCTTCATGAGTTCTGGATGCGGCATGCGCCGCACCAGCAGACGCTCTCGGTCGAAGCGCTGGCTTTCGAGCCAGGCTCGCCGGGGCGTGTCTTCAAGCTTGATGAGGATGCGTTGGTTGAGCGCTTGGCGCGTATAGAGGAAAGCTCTGCCCGCGCTTACCTCTGGTCCGACACGGCCGGGGTTCGCAACGTTGCGCGCCGCTCGCACAACCCTGATCCCATGATGTTCTTGGCCTCCGCCTACGAGACCGCCACGCAGAGGAGTGCCGCATGAGCAAGCTGTCCGACATCGTAACAGTTTCTCGCCGGTTCCAGCGTTCGCTCCGGCTCGACACAGATCACGCAATTGATGGCGCCTTGCAGGGATACGTGTGCCATGGCTCCAGCCGGCAGGCGATAGAGACTATGGCGCGACTATTCCAGGAAACAGGTCAGCGGGCCTTCACCTGGACCGGTCCCTATGGTGGAGGCAAGTCAAGCCTGGCGCTTTTGCTCTGCCAAATACTCGGCGGCAGCTTCGAGCAGAACCAAGACGGCCTTGAGCTACTTGGAGATATGCCCTGCTTTCATGACGCCTTCCCACAGGAGGAAGAACCGTGGCTTGTAGTCCCCCTCGTTGGACGCCGCGCGGATCCAGTATCTGATCTTCGCGAGGCTTTGGCAGATGCGGTCGCACGGGAGGCTAAGCCGGCGCGCACCAAACGCCGCCAGATCGATCCGGCAGGTCGGGATGTAATCGAGCGACTCGTGAAGGAAGCCTCTGCACGACCAGAGGCCGGCGTGCTTCTAGTCATTGATGAACTCGGCAAATACCTCGAAGCAGCGGCTGACGGCACTGCTGACATACACTTCTTTCAAGATCTTGCTGAGGCTGCCGCGCGCTGCGAGGGCCGGCTGCTGATCGTTGGGGTCCTGCACCAATCCTTCGACCAGTATGCGCGTCGTTTCGGTGCCGAGATGCAGGAAGACTGGGCCAAGATTCAGGGCCGCTATGTGGATATCCCGATTGTCACTGCCACTGATGAGGTGCTCGATCTGATTGGCCGTGCCCTGATTCATTCGGATGAGGCTGAGGTCCCCGCCGCTATCATCGAGACTGTGGCCGGCGCCATTCGCCGACGCAGACCTGGTAGCCCTGAGGATCTTTCCACGCGCTTGGCTGCGTGCTGGCCGCTGCATCCAGTCACGGCGTCGTTGATTGGCCCCTTGTCGCGCCGGCGCTTCGGCCAGAACGAGCGCAGCGTGTTCGGCTTTCTCAATTCTGCTGAACCGGGCGGGTTTCAGGAGTTCCTGAAAACCCATGAGGCAGGCGGGACGCTCTATGACCCGTCACAGCTTTGGGACTATCTTCGGGCGAACCTAGAGCCAGCCATCCTGGCCTCGCCGGATTCCCATCGCTGGTCGCAGGCGGTCGAAGCACTGCAGCGCTGCGAGCACCGGGGTGGGCCACTGCATGTGAAATTGGCCAAGAGCATTGCGGTAATCGAACTATTCCATGGCGGCAGTGGCATCCTTCCAGAGCGCAGCATACTCGAAAGCTGCACGCCGGAGGCCACATCTGAGGAAATTGATCAGGCGCTACAGCAGCTTCAGGAATGGTCTGTTGCGGCGTTCAGGGGCCATTTAAATGCTTTCGCTCTGTTCGCCGGCAGTGACTTCGACATCGAGACGGCCCTGAGTGAAGCACAGGCTCAGCTCGGCGAACTCAACCTGGATCGCTTGTCAGCTTTCGCTGATTTGCAGCCAGTCCTTGCCAAGAAGCATTACTTCACCACGGGCACTCTGCGTTGGTTCACGACGGCGCTCACCTCGCCGCAGGCCGCGCCGAAACTGGTTGAATGCTATCAGCCGACCAATGGGGCTTCAGGCCAGTTTCTCTTGGTGATCCCCGATGATGAGGTGCCAGTCGCCCAGCTAGCGCAGAGCTGCTGTGACGCGTCTCGCAGAGCGGGCGGCTATCCTGTGGCACTAGGCGTGCCTCCCAATGCGCAGCATATCCGTCGAGCTGGCTCGGCCCTGTTGGCTTTGGAGGCCATTCGCCAAGGGCACCCGGAGTTGGAGGGCGATGCGGTTGCGCGCCGAGAGGTAGAGGCACGGCTCGCCGTGGTTAGCGCGGAGTTAGAAGATGCCCTCCGCAAAGGTTTTGCCCAAGCGACCTGGTATGTGCGTGGTGTCAGCTACGAGGCCGGCAGCACCAAAGCGATCGCGCAGATTGCCTCAACTCTGGCGGACGAAACTTTCCCTCTGACGCCGCATATCCGCAGTGAGCTGGTGAACCGCGAGCACCCCTCCCGAAACAGCCAGGCCGCCGTACGTGCGTTGTTGCACGCCATGGTCAATCACTCAAATGAGGATGATCTCGGCATGGAAGGGTTCCCGGCTGAGATGGGGCTCTATCGCACCGTCCTCAGAGCTAACGGACTGCACCGCAAATACAATGGTACCTTCGACTTCCGTGCACCGACCAAGGCAACCGGCTCGAGCCTAATCCCCATGTGGGATGCAGCCAAGGAGCATGCCCAGAACCGGGATGGCGAGTTCCCCTTGTTGGACGTCTATAGCCTATGGCAGCAGCCGCCGTTTGGGGTGCGCTCTGGCTTGCTGCCTTTGCTCGCTGCAGCCTTTGTCCTAGCCCATCGCTCTTCGATTGCAGTCTATATCGAGGGCATCTTCCAGCCGGAGATCAATGACTACGTGATTGATCGGTTGCTGCAGGACCCACGCGATTTGTCCCTCCGGCATGTTGACCACAAGACGGATGGAAAAGCTCTGCTCAAAGCACTGAGTGAAGAAATAGAAACCGTGACGGGACGAGCGCCCGAACCGAAGCCTTTGGATATCGCACAAGCCTTGGTGGAATTCGTAATGCGCCTGCCGGACTGGACCCGGCGCACGTCCTCTCTATCCAAGCAATCGCAAGAGCTTTGCCGGATCATGCGCGCTGCCAGTGATCCTCACCGCACCATCTTTGTCGACCTGGTGCAGCTAGGCGGTCGCGACACTCCAGAAGCTGTAGCGGCTGAAATCGGCGGGATGCTGCGTGAGCTGCATCAAGCTTACGAAGCAATGCTGACCCGTCTTAAGGGCAAGATGCTGGATGCACTTGGCCATGATGGCGGCCCGCTCATGGACCTGCAGCGCCGCGCTGAGACAATCAAAGGTATCTCGGGCGATCTGCGCTTGGACGCTTTCGCCTCGCGCCTCCAGAGCTTCTCCGGAACCCTTGCAGATATGGAATCCTTGGCCGGTTTGCTTGTTAACAAACCGCCCCGCAATTGGAGTGATCTAGAGCCCAGCCGAGCGGCGATGGAAGCCGGCCAGCTTGCGCTGGCCTTCCGCCAAGCCGAGATGCTTGCCAAAGTGCAGGGCCGCGATCCGAGCCGCCATGCGCTTGGTGTGGTGGTCGGTACGGGCGAACACGGCACGACGGCGCTTCGAGCTGTCGAGTTATCGGCCAAAGAGCAAGACGCTGCCAAGGTTCTCGCAGAGACCCTGCAGGACATCCTTGCCCAAGCGGGCGTAAGTGACGCCGTGGCGCTCGCCGCTCTGGTAGAGGCTGGGATGCAGCGCATGAGCGATACCAATGACGATATAAGGAGCCAAGCAGTATGAGTACGCGCCATGTTCTGGGCTTGTCCGGCGGGCGTGACAGCGCAGCACTAGCTGTGTTCATGCGCCAGACTTATCCGGATCTGCCGATCGAGTATTTCTTCACTGACACGGGCAAGGAGCTGCCTGAGGTATACGAGTTCCTGGGTCGCTTAGAGGGCTTCCTCGGAAGACCTATTGCGTATCTCAATCCTGACCGAGATTTTGATTTTTGGCTCAAGGAATATGGGAACTTCCTCCCCTCTCCACGCACACGCTGGTGCACGCGCCAGCTCAAGCTGCGTCCCTTTGAGAAGTGGGTGAAAGACGACCTCAAGGCCGGCACTGAAATCATCAGCTATGTTGCGATCCGCGCCGATGAGCCAGCTCGTACCGGGATGCAGTCCACCCATCCCAACTTGAAGATCACTTTCCCTCTTCAAGAACATGGCCTCAACAAGGCCGCAGTGGTGGAACTTCTAGAATCCTCGGGTCTGGGCCTTCCAACCTATTATGATTGGCGCTCCCGAAGTGGCTGTACCTTCTGCTTCTATCAACAGAAGATCGAATGGGTACGTCTCAAGCGAACCCATCCGGAAGCCTTCGAAGAAGCCAAGGCATATGAGAAAACAGCCCTTGAACATGGCTCACCGTTCACATGGAGCGATCGGGAATCGCTAGCCGAACTAGAGCAACCGGAGCGAATAAAGCAGATTGAGGATGACTACGAGAAGCGCCTAGCGCGCGCAAAAGCCCGCCGCCCGAAGAATCCGCTGCGCGCAAACATCGACGACATCGAGATCGATGACGCCTATGGCACTCCGGAGGTCGCTGCAACATGCATAGTCTGCCACAAGTGACCATAGTTTCCAGCCCGCCACACTTGCGCCACTTCACGGAGAAGCCGAGCGTCAGCGTGGGCGAGGTAGTCAGTACCGCGTTAGATGCTCAAGACTTTAAGAGCATTGATGCAATTGAAGGACCTCTTAGAGGTTTTCGAATGACCAATACATCCACATCTGTTGAGCGCCCTACCGAACGCATCAAAATCGATGTCGAACCTCGGCTGCTGCTCGTGACGTCCGAGCCTTACGCGGTGCTCACCAAATTTGGATATCAAGTCGCCGTCGCAGTATTTGAAAAAAAGAAGAGGCGATCCTACGAACTCATGATTGGCTCCAAGAGCTTATCTCTAGCGCTGTCGGCACTTGTTGAAGAGAATAACAATCGCTTCCTTGGACTCGAATTTTGGGTGCGCAAGGAAAGCGACCAGAAAATGGCAAAGTATATTGTTGAATCATGAGCTGCAATCCTAATACCATATCGCGCCCATTTACGCAACGCAATATAGAGAGATTGCCTGAGGATGCCTTTGGTGTTTATGGGCTTTGGTACAACAAAATATGTCTATACATTGGCAAGGCTGAATTTCAGCCAATCAAGAAGAGGCTAATGGACCACTTCATCAACTGCCACAACCCCGACCTCAAGGACTGGCTTCGAGCGTTCTCAAAAGATATTAAATTTGCGGTTAAGCCAATTGAAAATAGATCTTCGATTCACAGTCTCGAGCGGAAGTTCATCGCGCTCTATGCCCCACGAACCAACAGGACGAAATAGGAGTGACCACTGATGACAACTACCCTCCCAGCGATGCGCGGAAAGTTCGGCTCTACGGAGTTCTTTATCGTAACTATGCCAGCCAGCCAACTCGAAAGGACCCTCCGGCTTCCAAAAGAGCTAGATGGGTGGGAAGATTTCACCATGGAGGAAAGATTTCAGCGAGAAGTGAATTTCAAGCGAGTCAAGGAGCATATTGCTCCGTACTTGGCTAGCGACCCTGACCGTTTTTTCGGCGCCTTCATAGTTGATATATATAATGGCGATGATGTTGAATTTGAGCCACTGAGCGAAATAATTAAATCCGTCCCAAAGCACTATCAAAAAGGAATAAGTGAGTTTGGCTTCTTGATCCTTCAAGGTGATGAAGTGTTCGTGCCCCTTGATGGACAGCACCGGCTCACGGCCATCAAGTTCGCAATAACAGGGCGGGACGAAAAAGGCGCGGAGATTTCGGGGTTAGATCCCTCTATAGAGGTTGGAGCTGATACCTGCACCTGCATCATGATAAAGCATGATACAGCCAAAGCCCGCAAGATATTTAACAAGGTAAATCGCTACGCAAAGGCAACTTCAAAATCGGACAATCTGATTACGGCGGATGACGATGTTGTCGCTGTGATTACAAGGGAAATTGTTCACGCCCATCTTAGCGATAGAATCGTCAACTTTAAATCAAACACGCTTGGGAAGTCCGCCCCGGAGTTCACAACTCTCAGCACGCTTTATGAAGCGACGGGTGCTGTCTTGGAGAGTAGTTTGGGGGTAAACAAGAAAATTGATAGAACATCCCTGCCTCCAGAAGCTGAACAAAAGGTGCTGAAAACCGCGGCACACGGCTTCTGGAAGGACTTCGTAGAGAAGATGAACGATCTCAATGCACCCTTGATGGATCCCACAGATTCTGGGGACGATAAGCGGAAGCAGTTCCGAGCAGATTACGTTCTGGGAAAGCCGATTGTGCAGCTAGCTCTAATTGAAGCAATCGTCAGGCTCGCGGAGCCAGATGACGCAGGAACCCGCCTTTCCTCTGATGAGATTTACGCGCGAGTTAATAAAGCTGATTGGACTGTGGCGAACTCTATTTGGCAGCGAGTTCTAATGAACGGTGATAAGGTCATCACGGGACAGCAGGCACGAAAATTCGGGGCGCGCTTCATTGGATACTATCTTGGAGAGCGACTCGAGAAGGTTGAACTCGCGACGCTTGCTAAGCAATACGAAGAGCTTTTCGACACTCCTGGTACAAAGCTGCCCGCACCAATCGCATGATACATCGATTGCCTTCAGCAAAAGGAGTCTTCGTACTCAAAGTGGCTTTGTTATGAGCCAGATTTCTGAGTTCCTTGCGCCGCTTGCAGCGCGGATGCCCCGTGCCGTCCGCGACATTGAAATCCTGCGGATTGCTGCTCAGCTTGACGGCGACGACTTCGGTGCCGCGACAGAACAGGCCCGGCGCGCGGTCCTCGCGTGGGCGAAGAAGCGCGCCGGGGGGGCGCTTCCGCTAGAAGCTTGGGAAATGCGAGACTTCGACCTTCCTCGTGGAGGCCGAAACAGTTCGGCGGTGCGGATCGAGACCGATGACACGGACCTTTGGGCGCTGCGCGCCGAGGATCCCGACAAAGATGTAGCTGGGCGGGTGTGGTCCACTGAGGTTGTGATCGGCGGCAAGCTTGGTGAGCGGCCACATGTCAGTCTGAGGCTCATAACCAGCACCAATGAGGGCGATTTCCAGATCGAGCCTCATGTCCCTGGTCTCGTCCTGCAGCTGATTGAAGGACCGGGCCTCGTCCGAGGCGGCCGTGTTCTCGGATCGATTCCCCGAGCGATCGAGAGCGAGAACGCTGCGGAGGATCTTTGCGATCACCTGGAGGACCCCGAGCGCAGGCTCCCGTTGTTCGTGGTGACAATGCCGGAAGGCGTCTCGGATCGCACTTTGATCGCCGACGAAGTCATCGCCAAGGCTACCGCCGGCATTGCCCGAGTCGTACGCGTACCTGCCGATCTGACATGGATTCTGACGAGACGTTTCGGACGTTTTCGTTCAGTCTTCGGTGGCGCGGTCCGTGTCTACATGCCGGGTTTCTCACCTGCCGACGACCCCTACAGACACCGTCTGTTTCTGGCCGAACACCTTGCGTCCGAAGAGGGCTCCGCAGCTTGCGCAGTTTGGCTCAGGAAAACAGCTGCTGACTTTAGCGTGACCAACACGAGGCTTGGGCGCTCTGTGCTCGACTTTACGATGGTCAGGACCGCGAGCCGGAGGTTGCGGACCGATCGGGTGAGAGAGGCAGAGGCTCCGGAAGCCGAGCTGTTGGAAACAGCACAGGAACTGGTCGATAGCCTAGAGAAGCAGGTGGAGGAAAAAGACAAGGAGATCGACAGCTACATCGAGGTCGCAGAAGCTGCCGAGGCACGCGCACAGGAAGCAGAGCGGGAGAACCGCGCGCTTCTGTACCAAGTTCGACAACTCAAGCACGTACTCGCAAGGGGTGGCGATACCCCAACTACAGAACCACCCATTCCGCAGGAGTGGCCTGAGTTTCTGGACTGGCTAGATCAGACCTATCCCGACCGTATCGCTCTCACACCGGCAGCACGACGCATGGTGAGGGCACCGGAGTTCGAGGACGTGGCGCTTGTGGCACGATGCGTCTCTTGGTTGGCTTCAGAGCACTACGACCGCCGGCTTGACGGAGGAGGTACTCTCCGCGATGCAGCTATAGAAAGTGGGATTCGCAATGCCCTCTGTGGGGGCGATGAGTACGAAGCGGAGTGGAATGGTCGCCGCCATGTCGTCGACTGGCACCTGAAAAACGGTGGCAATGTGCGCGATCCTAAAAGATGCCTCAGGATCTACTATTTCTGGGAGCCAGATACCCAGCGGACAGTCATTGACCACTTGCCAGCGCACCGCAGAACCGGAGCCACATAGTCGGCGAGTGTTCGGTCCTAGTGTCATCTTGGGCGAGTGCCACCGTCATCGAAGCGATGAGGCCAGCCTCGGAAAAACGGCTTAATTCCATACCCCTACAAGCTATTCACCAAACACGCGCAGTCATGAGGTCCGGAGAATATCCGCCCTGAGGGTGCTGTCAGACAGATTCTAACCAGTCTCGGCAAGGGCAGGATTGCTGTTCCTTATGCCGCGCAGAGATTGCGCCACTCAGTGAGAGCAGCGGCGCGGTTTTGCTTGAAGTTGGCTCGGGAGGTGAGGCTGCGTTCCTGATTGAAATGATTGTAGACGGAAGCGTGAACGGCGGCGAATTTCTGCAGACTTCGCATCCGCCGAAAGCGCAACATCGCCCGTTCCCGTCGTCGAAATGGTAAGTGTGAATTCTCAGCACGGTTGTTCAACCAGCGCCCCGTTTCCCGGCGATGGCCAGCGTCGATTTCCTTCAGGGCGGCGCCATAGGTTCTGAGTCTGTCGGTCACGATCACTTCGGGGCGGCCGTGCCTTTTCATTGCTTTTCTTAGGAATTTCAGCGCAGCTTTCTTGTCACGCCTCTTCGTAACGAAGCTTTCCAGTACTTCGCCTTCGTGATCCACAGCTCGCCATAGGTAATGGCGTTCGCCATTGATCTTCACGAACATCTCGTCGAGGTGCCAGCGCCAGCGGCTCGAACGCATGCCTTCGGTCCGCCGTTTCCGGATCTCGGCCGCGAACATCGGGCCAAACCTGTGCCACCAAAACCGAACGGCCTCGTGGCTCACGTCGATGCCCCGCTCGTGTAGCAAATCTTCCACGTTCCGGAGCGACAGCGGGAACCGAACATACAGCATCACCGCCAGCCGGATGATCTCGGGGCTGGTTTTGAAATAGCGAAACGGGGATCGTTTGGTCATGGCTGGGCGCTACAAATCCGCCCCACCCGTCTCAAGCCGGTTTATCTGACAATGCCCTCGCCGGTGACCGCATGCACGACCTGTTCACCCGTCATCTCCTGCCAGCGACGGATGGCGACATCGACGTAAGCCGGGTCCAACTCGATCAGCCGCGCCCGGCGCGCGGTCTTCTCGGCCGCCAGCAGCGTGGCGCCGGACCCGCCGAACGCATCCAGCACCACGTCGCCACGATGGCTCACATCCATGATCGCGTCCGCCACCAGCGCCGTCGGCTTGACCGTGGGGTGATCGGCCAAATCGGCCTCGCGCCCCTTGCCGAAGCTGTTGACCCCGGCATAGTCCCAGACATTGGTGCGGTTGCGGCCATGCTTGCCCAGCTCCACGTTGTTAATGTGCCGCGCACCCGGCTTCTTGAAGATGCAGACCATCTCGTGCTTGGAGCGGTAGAGGCTGCCCATTCCGCCATTGGTCTTGTTCCAGACGCAGAGATTGATGAGGTCGAGACCGCCGGCCTTACCCATTGCGATCAGGTCCTCGATGTGGCGCCAGTCCATGCAGACCATGGCGATGCCGCCCGCAGGCAGATTGGCCACGACATGGGTCAGGAACGTCTGGAGAAAGCCGCGGAACTCCGTGTCGGTCATCTCGCCCGAGGCCATGGCGAACTCGCGGTGGCTGCCATCCTTGCCCAAGCGCACATGCCCCTGCACCGGCACATTGTAGGGCGGGTCGGTGAAGACCATGCGCGGCACATCACCATCCAGCACAGAGGCATAGCCGTCCGCTTCCAATGCATTGCCGCAGAGGATGCGGTGATCCCCGAGCAGCCAGATGTCGCCGGGCCGGGTGATGGCGACTTGTGCCGGGTTCGGCTCTTCAACGGTTTCCGGCTGACGCGCATCCGTGTCACCGGCACCGCCGATGAGGAGGTCGATCTCCGCCACCTCGAAGCCGGTGATGTCGAGACCGAACTCCAGCTCGCCATCCAGGCTCAGGTCCATCAGCTCGGCAAACTCGATCTGCAGCGCCGCCTGGTTCCAGTCGGACAGTTCCGCGAGCCTATTGTCGGCGATGCGCAGGGCGCGCACCTCGGCCGGGCTCAGGTGACCGGCCACCACGGTCGGCACCGTCCGGAGCCCCAGCGCCCTCGCCGCCTCGAACCGGCCATGACCGGCAATGATCACGCCGTCGCCATCGACCAGGATCGGGGTGACGAAGCCGAACTGTCGTACCGAGGCTTTCAGCTTGTCGATGCTCTTTGCCGTGTGAACGCGATTGTTGTTGGCGTAAGGCTTGAGGTCTGCAATCGGCGTCTGCACAACCTTTTCGGCCATCCAGACAGGGGTGGTCGATGCCGCGGCATCGGGGGTCTTGGGTTGAGTACGCATGCGCGCCTCCATTCATCTGGGCTGTCGCAACAGCCGGGGAAAAAATGGATCGCATCGGGGAAATCGGAGAGAGCATGAACAGCAACTCCCCGGATCCAGCGATCCGGTTCATTGCCTCTTTCGATGCTCCCTTTGGGCGTTCGGGCCCGGTGAGTGCTTCTGGCAGGATATGAAGGCCCTGCGTGAGGCACCCCGAAGATAGTCACCCAGCCAGCAAGAAGCAAGTTTTTTGTTTATTTACCGCGCGTTACGACACCTACGATTCTTCGTTAGCGCCAGCGGATTCAGGCTGGACTACCGGCGCGAACCACGCATCACTGGTCCCACGCCCGACATGTTCGGGCTCACCTCGGTACCGGGGCACGGCATCCCGCCCCCCTGAACACGAGGAGACCAGACATGCCCAAAACCAAACACACCAAGACCGATAGGGTGCAAGCCCTGCTTCGCCGCCCCGCAGGTGCCAGCCTCGCGGACATCTGCAAGGCCACCGGCTGGCAGCAACACTCGGCCCGGGCCGCCCTCAGCATGTTGCGCAAGAAAGGCGCAACGATCGAACGCCGCGCATCGGACAAACCGGGCGCGCCGGCCACCTACCACCTCGTTGCCGAGGCGGAGGCGCAGGCATGACCTTCCCAGCGGAAATCGCCGAGCTGGAAGCGATGGATCGGAAGGGCTTGCTGTTGCTCTGGCAGCAGCTGTTCGACCGCCCTGCCCCGGCAATGCTGAGCCAGCCCTTCCTACGCCGCTTCCTCGCCTTCGAACTGCAGGCCCGCCGTCATGGCGGGCTCTCCCGGAAGGTAACGGCCGCGCTGGACAAGGGGGCGGACCAAAAGCCACGGCCGACGCCCCCGGCCCTCAAACCCGGGGGACGCCTGCTGCGCGAATGGAACGGGGTGACCCATGTGGTCGATGTCACCGAGGACGGCTTTGCCTGGAACGGGCGGTCCTACCGCTCGCTCTCGGCCATCGCCCGCGAGATCACCAGGGCGCACTGGTCCGGGCCCCGTTTCTTCGGTCTCACCGAAAAGGGCGCCAGATGAGCCCGCGTCGCAAAGTCCGCTGCGCCATCTACACCCGCAAGTCCTCCGAGGACGGGCTGGACCAGGACTTCAACTCGCTGGATGCGCAACACGAGGCCTGCGCCGCCTATATCGCCAGCCAGCGTCACGAGGGCTGGTCACTGCTGCCGCAGCGATACGACGATGGCGGCATCTCCGGCGGCACGCTCGAACGCCCTGCCCTGCAGCGGCTTCTGGAAGAGATCGATGCCGGGCGCATCGACATGGTGGTGGTCTACAAGATCGACCGGTTGACCCGCTCACTCACCGACTTCGCCAAACTCGTCGAGCGGCTCGAACAGGCCAACTGCTCCTTCGTCTCGGTGACGCAGGCCTTCAACACCTCGTCATCCATGGGCCGACTGACCCTGAACGTGCTGCTGTCCTTTGCCCAGTTCGAACGCGAGGTGACGGCCGAGCGCATCCGCGACAAGATCGCCGCCTCCAAGAAGAAAGGCCTCTGGATGGGCGGCAACCTGCCCCTGGGCTACGACCGCCACCCTGATCCCAAAGCCCGCACGCTGGTGGTGAACCAGGAAGAGGCCAGCACCGTCCGGCGCCTCTTTGATCTCTACGCGGAACTGCGCTGCCTGCGCCGGGTGGCGGAGCGGGCCGCTGCCGAGGGATTGCGCTCGAAACGGGTTGTCCGAGCTGATGGCACCGTCAGGGGCAATCGCCTGCTGTCGCGCGGCCAGATCTACTACCTGCTGCGCAACCCGGTCTATCGCGGCCAGATCCGCCACAAGGACAAGCTCTGGCCCGGCCAGCACCCGGCGATCGTCGACGAGGACCTGTGGGAACGGGTGCAGGAGAGGATGCGGCAAGCCTCACAACGGTCCCGCGCGCAACCCTCACCCGATACTCCATCCAGAGGGACGGCCCCCGGCGCCTGGCTGACCGGCAAGCTGCGAGATGACACCGGCGATTGGCTCACCCCGACCCACACCACCCGCAAGGGCCGACGGCTACGCTACTACGTCTCCAACAGGCTGATCTCCGGGGGCACGGATCCCACCGGTTGGCGATTGTCAGGACCAGCATTGGAGACGGCGGTTTGCAACATCGTGATCACACATCTGCAGGAGGCATCCGCATCGCACCGGATCCTCGCGCAGCCGGAGGCCGGGTCCGCATCTGTAATCAAGTCCGCGGTCGCAAAACTGGCCACCCGGCTCCGCGACACCGGCGGAACGATTTGCGCCGGCCTGCTTGCCTCTGGCACGCTCAAGCGCGGGCGGATCTGCCTCGACCTGGACGGCAAGGCCCTGGCAAGCACGCTTGGCCATTCGCCAGACGGTCTGAACCCGGACCTGCTCAGAATCGAAGCGCCTTTCGACCTGCGACGCCGCGGCGTCGAAGCCAAGATCATCGCCGGCGATGTGCAGCCTCACCCGGATCCGCATCTCCGCTCCATGCTGATCCGCGCCCATGGCTGGGTCCGCAATCTGAAAAGTGGCGTCCAGCTGGTCAATATCGCGCGCCGGGAACAGGTACCCGCCACCTTCATCCGCACCCGCGCCCAACTCGCCTTCCTGTCGCCGAAGATCCAGGCCGCGATTCTCGACGGCAGCCAGCCGCCGGAGCTTACCCTCAAGCGCCTGGTCAGCGTCACCCACCCGCTGGATTGGGCGGAGCAGGAGCGCATCTTCGGCTTCTGAAACTCGCCGAAATTCCGGCTTCCCTGATACCCGGTGTGACGTCCCTGTTCCGACGCAGAACTTCCCTGTTACCGTGAAAAAATTCCCTGTTCCACAGCTTAGGGAATTTGGGGCGTAAATCATTGATATCACGCCATTATCACAAAGGCGAAATCAGGAATTTCCGCCAAAAATGCCGAAATTCCCTGTAAACTCCTTGTTATCAGGGAAAATCCGCCCAAAGCGACCCCGCGAAAATACGGAACTGAGACTGGCGTCAGAACCGTGCCCTAGTTGTGCTTGCTAGATCGTCTCTGATAGAAAACGGGTATGGTAAACCGCTGAAGTCTCGACAGAAATCCCGGAAAGAAAGTATCAATGAAGTGAGACGGGACTGGGTGGCGGGGAGACAGGGATTCGAACCCTGGGGACGCTCTCACGCCCAACGGTTTTCAAGACCGCCGCATTCGACCACTCTGCCACCTCCCCGGCGCTGGCAGCGGTCTAAGGCCAAGACCCGGCCGTGGCAAGCAAAAAGAGGGATTTCTTGCCGAGCCCGGTTCCTCTGTCTTTTCTTGCCGATACACGCGGGCTATGATCCGCGCGATATGGTTGCGGCATACTGGCAACAGAACCAGAAGGCGGCAGCTAGGACGGGGTCCGACCCGGCCATACAGGCAAGGGAACGCAAAACATGGAAACTGCGACACAGACACGCTTTGGCCGGTGGACGGCGGCTGTTGCGATAATGGCTTTGGTGGCGTTGAGCGGTTGTGATGAGGCGCTGCTGGCTGGCGGCCAGGCAAGCAAGCCGAAGCCCGATGGACAGCCCAACGGCGGAGCAACCGAGCTTCTTCCGGACATAGCAGGCCCCTCGCAACGCGACGTCGAAGCACCGGACGTTTTTCAGGTGACCGAGGCCGGCCTGTGGGACGGACGCCCGTCACTGGGTGGCGTCTGGGTGGCCCACCCCAACGTAGCCCAACCCGAACGAGTCAAAATCACGAATACGGCCAATGACAAGTCGGTTACGGGCGCGTTGTTCCGGCGCGAACGGAATCTGCCCGGTCCGGCGCTGCAGGTGTCCTCGGCGGCAGCCGAGAAACTCGGGTTGCTGGCTGGCGCGCCGGCGCGCCTGACCGTGGTGGCTCTGCGCCGCGAGGTGGTCGAACCCCCGGCACCCGAAGCGGAACCGGCTGAAGATGTCGCCGCGGACGCCGCAGACAGCGCAACCAAGGACGAGACGCCCGACAAGACCGACTCGGAGGCGACTACTGCGCCGGAAGAAAAACCCGCAAAGCGGAAATGGTGGCAAAAGAAGAAACCCGACGAAACCGCTGCGACCGGTGCGGCAGCCGAAGTGGCGGCGGGCGCTGCGGCCGTTGCCGCGACGGCGCCCCAGCAGGCGCCCCCCGCCTCTGACGCGACCGCCACCCTGGCCGACCCCGTCGTGACCCCGCCGGCCGAGAAACCGGCCAAGCGAAAATGGTGGCAGAAAAAGCCCAAGGATGAAATCACGGAGACCCCGCTGGACCC
The DNA here is from genome assembly GCF_059613045.1 of Ruegeria sp. BHSC037. Lineage (NCBI taxonomy): Bacteria > Pseudomonadati > Pseudomonadota > Alphaproteobacteria > Rhodobacterales > Roseobacteraceae > Ruegeria > Ruegeria sp. BHSC037. Next base: position 267,993 of record NZ_JBXWRT010000002.1, on the reverse strand, counting down.
GATTGCCGGCGCAGCTGCCGCGATCGAGGCCTCCGAAGCCACACCAGCCAGCACCGGCTCGGAATCGGCCAGTTCAAACCTGACAAAACCCTTTGTGCAGATCGGGACGTTCAGCGAAGAGGCAAATGCCAAAGCCGCCGCTGACAAGGTCAGCAAGAACGGCCTGTCGGCACAGGTTCAACAAGTGACTTCGGGCGACAAACAGGTCTGGCGGGTTCTCGTGGGTCCGGCTGCCACAAGGGCGGAACGCCGCGCAATCCTCGGCGACATGAAGGATCTCGGGTTCTCCGACGCCTTCATCGCCGCGAAATAGACAGGGAGGCCCAAGATGCCGACTTTGATTCGAACCCTCCTTCTTGCCATCGGCCTGATGCTGGCGGCGCTGCCCGCTCTGGCCTTCGACACCTCGGCGCGGGCGGCCTATGTGATGGACCAGACGACTGGGACGGTCCTGCTGGCCAAGAATGCCGACGAGCCGCTGCCGCCCGCGTCGATGTCCAAGCTGATGACGCTCTATGTGGCGTTCGAGGCGCTGCGCGACGGCCGCCTGACGCTGGATGAAAAGCTGCCGGTGTCGGAACACGCCATGAGCTATGGCGGGTCGACCATGTTCCTGAACACGCAGGACCGCGTCCGGGTCGAGGACCTGCTGCGGGGCATCATCGTGCTGTCGGGCAACGATGCCTGCGTCGTCATTGCCGAAGCGCTCAGCCCGGACGGAACAGAGGCGGGCTTTGCCCGCTACATGACCCAGCGCGCCAAGCAACTTGGCATGACCAACTCGACCTTCGCCAACTCCAACGGCTGGCCCGCGGCCGGTCAAATGATGTCGGTCAAGGATCTGGCCATCCTGGCGGACCGCCTGATCACCGATTTCCCGGAATATTACCCGCTGTTCGCAGAGGAAACCTTTGAATTCGACGGGCGCGCACCGTCGAACGTCAATAACCGCAACCCGCTTCTCAAGCTCGACATCGGCGCTGACGGGCTGAAGACCGGCCACACGCAAGAGGCCGGCTATGGCCTTGTCGGATCGGCCCAGCAGGGCGACCGGCGAGTGATCTTCGTTCTGTCCGGGCTGGAAAGCACCGCCCGCCGCGCAGAGGAGGCCGAGGCCGTGGTTAACTGGTCGTTTCGAAATTTTGTCGAGAGGAAAGTTGCCACCGCCGAAACGCCGATAGCCCAGGCCAAGGTCTGGATGGGCGCCCAGAAGACCGTTGGCCTGGTGCCAGATGGCGACCTGACCCTGCTGTTCCCGGTGCTGGGCGACCAGAACGTTCCGGCCGAAGTGGTCTATCAGGGGCCGGTAAACGCCCCGATCCGGAGAGGCCAGCACCTGGCCGAACTGGTGGTCAAGCCCGAAGGCCTGCCCGAGATCCGCCGCCCTCTTTATGCGTCCCAGGACGTACCGCTGGGCGGATTCGTGGTGCGTCTGATGGCAGTTGGCGGCATCGTGCTGAAGGATGTTATCAATTCCCCGCTGGAGTCGATGTGAGCGGGCGCGGGCTTTTCCTGACCTTCGAAGGAATCGACGGATCGGGCAAATCCACCCAGGCACGTCTGCTGGCGGAAGCCCTGCGCGCCGCAGGCCATGACGTGGTGCTGACCCGCGAACCCGGCGGCTCACCCGGCGCCGAGGAGATCCGTCGGCTGGTGCTTGAGGGCGACCCCGACCGCTGGTCGGCGGAAACCGAGATCCTGCTGTTCACCGCCGCACGCCGCGACCATCTGGAGCGTACCATCGAGCCGGCCCTGGCGGCAGGCAAGATTGTGATCTGCGATCGGTTCGCGGACAGCACCCGGATGTATCAGGGCCTGTCGCGCGGCGATCTGCGCGCGCTGGTGGACAAGTTGCACGCCCTGATGATCCGGCGCGAACCCGATCTGACCCTGCTGATCGACATGGACCCAGACACCGGCCTGGCCCGGGCCAAGGGCCGGCAGGGCGCCGAAGAACGGTTCGAGGATTTCGGTCCCGACCTGCAACGCCGGATGCGCGGGGGCTTTCTGGATCTTGCCAAAGAGTTTCCGAACCGGTTCCGCGTCATCGACGGCAACCGCGACGTCGACAGCGTGGCCCGCGACGTGGCGGACATCGTGCATCAGACCTTGCGCCCCCTGCAACAGACATGACCGACGACATTCTTCCCCCGGATCAGGTGCCCGGCGCGCCGCACCCGCGTCAGACGCAACAACTGTTCGGTCAGGACGCGGCCGAACGCGAATTCCTGTCGGCGTTCGCCTCGGGGCGGCTGCATCACGGCTGGCTTCTGACCGGGCCGCGTGGCGTGGGCAAAGCGACGCTGGCCTGGCGCATCGCCCGCTTCCTTCTGGCGACCCCGGCCCCGCAGGAGGACGGGCTGTTCGAAGCCCCTCCGGCTCCCACATCTTTGGACATCGCGCCCGATCATCCGGTGGCCCATCGCATGCTGGCCGGGGCTGAACCCGGGCTTGCGGTCGTGACCCGCTCGGTGAACGAAAAGGACAAGATGCGCAACGAAATCGTGGTCGAGGATATCCGAAAGCTCGGCCGTTTTTTCGGGCTGTCCGCCGCCGATGGCGGGCGCCGTGTCGTGATCGTGGATACGGCCGACGACATGAACGCCAGTGCGGCGAACGCTCTGCTGAAGATGCTCGAAGAGCCGCCGGCCCGTACCACGCTGCTACTGGTCTCGCACCAGCCCTCGCGGCTGCTGCCGACGATCCGGTCGCGTTGCCGGACCCTGCGCCTGTCGCCGCTGTCGCCGTCGGACATGCAGGCGGCGCTGGCTCAGGCCGGTGCCGACCTGCCGCCCAACCCTGACCATCTGGCCGCCCTGGGGGCGGGCTCGGTCGGCGAGGCAGTCCGGCTGCTGAACCTGGGCGGGCTTGACATCTATGCCGAAGTGATCGGCATTCTAGGCACCCTCCCCCGGCTGGACCGGCAACGCGCTCTGGCCTTGGCCGAGGCTGCCGCGCAGCGCGGAGCGGCGGACCGGTTCGACCTGCTGCTGAACCTGATCGACATCGCGCTGTCGCGCCTGGCCCTGACCGGCGCAACCGGCGCACCCCCCAGCCCCGAGGCCGCACCGAACGAGTCGGAAACGCTCCGGCGGCTGTCGAATTCGCCGCAGATGGCCCGCCGGTGGGCCGAGGTTGCCGCGGCCGTATCCGCAAGGGCCCGTCACGGTCAGGCGGTGAACCTTGACCCTGCCGCTCTGGTCCTAGATACGGTGTTCAAGATACAGGACTCCGCCGGCCCGAGCAGATGAACGACACCAGCCCCCCACCCGCGATCACCGACAGTCACTGCCACCTGGACTTTCCCGACTTCGAGGGCCAGTTGGACGAGATAATCACGCGCGCGCGACAGGCCGGCGTGACCCGCATGGTCACGATCTGCACCCGCCTACGCAACGAACCGGCCGTACGCGCCATCGCCGAGGCGCATGCCCCGGTGTTCTATGCCGCCGGCACCCACCCCATGAGTGCCGCCGAAGAGCCGATGGCCACTGTCGACGAGCTGGTCGCACTGGCCGCGCACCCGAAATTCGTGGGCATCGGCGAAACCGGGCTGGACTATCACTATACCGCGGACAGCGCCGAGGTTCAGAAAAAGTCGCTGCGCATCCATATCGAGGCCGCCCAGCGCACCGGGCTGCCGCTGATCATCCACGCCCGCGTAGCCGATTCCGACATGGCCGACATTCTGGGCGCCGAGTTTCGCAACGCGCCCTATTCCTGTGTGATGCATTGCTTTTCCTCCTCGGCCGAACTGGCCCAGGCGGCGCTGGATCTGGGGTTCTACCTGTCGATGTCGGGCATCGCGGCCTTTCCCAAAAGCCACGAACTGCGCGAAATCTTCGCCGCCGCGCCCATTGATCGAATTCTGGTAGAAACCGACGCCCCCTATCTTGCCCCGCCGCCTCATCGCGGCAAACGCAACGAACCGGCTTTCACCGCCCACACCGCCCGCGTCGGCGCCGAACTGTTCGGGCTGGACTATGCCGATTTCGCGGCCCGCACCCAGGCCAATTTCGACCGTCTGTTCACCAAGGCCGCCGCCCACGAGGCCGCCGCATGACCACGCTGCGCTGCACGATCCTTGGTTGCGGCTCGTCCGGCGGGGTGCCGCGCCTGGGCGGACACTGGGGCGAATGCGATCCCGAAAACCCGCGCAACCGCCGCCGCCGTTGCTCGATGCTGGTCGAACGCGACGGCCCGGACGGCACGACCTCGGTGTTGATCGATACCTCGCCCGACATGCGCAGCCAACTGCTGGATACCGGCACCGGGCGGCTGGACGGTGTGGTCTATACCCACTCGCACGCCGACCATGTGCATGGCATCGACGATCTGCGCATGATCGTGTTCAACATGCGCAGCCGAGTCCGGGTCTGGGCCGACGGCGACACGCAAAACGCGCTGCTGGGGCGGTTCGGCTATGCCTTCATCCAGCCCGAGGGGTCGCCGTACCCGCCGATCCTCGACCTCAAGACCATCGATGGCCCGTTCGCGGTTGACGGACCCGGCGGGCCGATCCCGTTCCGGCCCTTCAAGGTCAACCATGGCTCGATCGACGCGCTGGGGTTCAGGATCGGTGATCTGGCCTATCTGCCGGACGTGGCCGAGATCTATGACGACGCCTGGCCCGAGTTGGAAGGCCTGGACTGCCTGGTGATCGACGCTCTGCGCCGCAGCCCGCATCCGACCCATGCCCATCTGGACAAGACCCTGGGCTGGATCGAACGGTTGCAGCCCAAGCGGGCGATCCTGACCAACATGCACATCGATCTGGACTATGCCACGGTCGACAGGGAAACCCCCGACCATGTAACCCCCGCCCATGACGGATTGATGATCGAACAGCCGTTGCCGGGCGCATGACCACCCCCGTCGCGACAGGCACGACGCATAACGAACCGAGGCGAACCGTGAGATGCTGCAAAGCCTGATCGACGTCATTTTACCAGTCTTCCTGGTCATCGGCGCCGGATATGCTGCGACCCGCCTGGGCTATTTCAAGGAAAACCATGTCGACGGGTTGATGAAATTCACCCAAGGCTTTGCAATCCCGTGCCTGCTGTTTCTGGCCATCGCCCATCTGGACCTGAGCGCCAGCTTCGACCCACGATTGCTGGGCAGCTTCTATTCGGCCGCGGGTCTGTGCTTTGTCGCGGGCATGCTGGGCGCCCGGTTCATCTTCGGGCGAGACTGGGAAGACTGCGTGGCGATCGGCTTCTGCTGCCTGTTCTCGAACTCGGTCCTGCTGGGCCTGCCGATCACCGAGCGCGCCTATGGCGCGAACAACCTGACCGGTAACTATGCCATCATCGCCTTCCATTCGCCGTTCTGCTACTGCGTCGGCATCTCGGTCATGGAGTTCATCCGCAATCGCGGCCAAGGCGGCCTGCGTATGGTCAGGTCCGTCCTGTCGACGATGTTCAAGAACGCCCTCATCCTGGGCATCACGCTTGGGTTCATTGTGAACCTGACGGGTCTGGCCATCCCGGCGGTCGTGGACGAGGCTCTGGGGTTGATCACCCGCGCTGCCCTGCCCGGCGCGCTGTTCGCGCTGGGCGGCGTGCTGGTCATGTATCGCCCCGAGGGCGATCTGCGGACCATCGGCTATGTCTGCTGCGTGTCGCTGATCCTGCATCCCAGCCTCGTCTGGCTGTTCGGAACTGCGACCGCCCTGCCGCAGGACCTGTTCCGCTCGGGCGTTCTGAACGCGGCGATGGCGCCGGGGTTCAACGCCTATATTTTTGCCAACATCTATGGGCGCGCAAAACGCGTCGCCGCCTCGTCCGTGCTGATAGGAACCGCGGCGTCGATCCTGACGGTCTGGATGTGGCTGGTGGTTTTGGGCTGAGGCCGGATTGACTTCGACGTCGCGCGCCGCACATAACCCCGAGCAAGACAGGAGACCGCAATGCTGAACGCCGTCATCGTCGCCCACGGGCAACCCTCGGATCCGGCTCCGGCCGAGGCGGCTTTGGCGCGGCTCGCCGACGAAATCGACCAGTTGACGGATCAGGTCCATGTAACCTCGGCCACGCTGGCCGCGCCGGGGGCGCTGGAGCAGGTTCTGGACGGCCTGACCGACGCAGTGGCGATCTATCCGCTGTTCATGGCGAAAGGCTGGTTCGTGACCAGCGCCCTGCCCAAACGTGTGGACGGCCGCGATGTGCGGATACTCGACCCGCTGGGAACCGACCCGGACTTGCCCCGGATCGTGGCCACGGCCCTGTCCGAGCAGTTGGACCAGCGCGGCTGGCGAGCGGCCGAGACGGACCTGGTGATCGCCGCACACGGGTCAGGCCGCAGCCGAAACCCGTCGGTTGTTGCCAACAGCTTTGCAGACAAACTGGCCGGTTTGATATCTTTTCAGTCGGTTCGAACGGGCTTTGTCGAAGAGGCGCCGTCGATATCCGAGGCTGCCTGCGGCACCCGCGAAACCGCACTGTGCCTACCGTTCTTTGCCTGTACGGGCGGACATGTTCTGGACGATGTGCCGACCGAGCTGGCTCGCGCGGGTTTCCGCGGGCTGCAACTGCCGGTCGTGGGTGAGCTGGGTGCCGTCAAACACCGCATTGCCACGGTCTTGGAGGCCGAGGTCACGCGGTAAAACCGGTCGCGCTCAGTGCCCGGCCTTTTCCTGCTCGCAATAGAAGCGGTGGCAGCCCCGGCCGCTGCGCTTGGCCTCGTACAGGGCCATATCCGCTGCATTGAGAATGTTGGCCGGCGTCACCGACGGGATCTGCGCGCTGAGCGCGGTGCCGATACTTGCGGAAATAGCGCAGGTCTGGCCCTGATAGTCGATCGGCTGTTGAAGCCGTGAAATAAGCCGTTCCGCGATGCGCTGCAGGACGTCTCGGTCAGACAGACCACGAAAGATCAGTACGAACTCGTCCCCGCCGATGCGGGCCACCGTATCGTCGTTGCGGGTTTCTTCCAGCATGATGCGCGCGGCTTCACTCAGAACATGGTCGCCGGCGGCGTGTCCCAGTTCGTCATTCACGGCCTTGAAGAAATCGAGGTCCAGGTGCATCAGCGCAAAAGTCGCCTTGCTGGACACGAGATGTTCAAGAATGTGGTCCATTGCCCGTCGGTTTTTGAGACCGGTCAACGTGTCGGTATAGGCCTGCTCCTCCGCTGCCAGCATTGCGCCTTGCAACCGCAGGTTCAGAGACCGTGACGCCTCCATAGCGGCCGATTTTGCCTCGACCAGGTAGAGCAGTTCGATCGCCAGATCGGTGCCCGAAAAGTCCGAACTTGTCAGCGCATAGTCGCGGACCGCGTCCAGGATCGAGATTCCGAATGACAGGTTGATGACCGCCCCGCCTGTCGGCAACGGCGAGACAAGGCCCTTGAGCGCCGTTCGCGGCTCGTCGCGAAATTTCACCGAAAGTTTCACACCTTCGCTTGCCATCAGGTCGCGGAACGACGTAATGGACCGGGGGCGAACCAGATCGAAAACGTCAAGGAAAGCGCGCCCCGGCATCGGCCGGTCAGAACGCAGCTTTTGCAGGGTCGGCCCAGCCTGGCGGATGGTTCCGTCGCCACCCAGCAGGACGAACATGGGGCACAGGGTTCCCAACAACACCCCCAGTTGATCGTGATCCAACATCAGCTTGGCGCCCCCAGATCGAAATTTCGGCCCTCGGCGAATGCGCTTTCGACAAGGGTCATGGAAATGATGTCGATTCCCTTTTCATTCGTGCCAGTGCGCGTCAGAAACACCAGCGCGCCGTAGTCATCGGCCATCGCCCTTAAAAGGCCGGTCAGGACGCAGGAATAGCCGTCCAGCCCGGGCTGACAGTGCAGTTCGAACTCGTTGGGCGAACACTCGATCAATTCCAGAGCGGGCAGCGTCAGATCGGCCACCGCCAGGCGCACCCGATCCGACAGATCGTCCAGCGAGTGCAGGAATTCCACATAGGTGACGCCGCCAAACCGCAACAGACGCCGCAACCCCTCCATGTTGGGGTGAGACACGAGATAGGTGCCCAGATCCTCGAGAAATTCGTCGCGCGCACGCTTCAATTCGGCGCACAGCGCATCGAGCAGGCGATAGGACTTGTCGCGGTCATAGACCAGCATGGCCTCGAACTCGACGAAGCCAAGCTCGGCCACCGCGGTGGCACGCAGCCAGCACTCGCGCCCGTAGGTCGCACAGACAAACGACTGAATGGCCTTGTTTATCAATCCGTGCATGAACAGCCTCAGACTTGGTATGAGTCCGATCACAGCCCAGAAATCTTAACAAAGGTCGAATCCGCGCGGCCAAGTTTCTGCAAATGCAGAATAATCTCAACCTGATACGAATGCAGAGTGTTCAGAAATCCGTCGGCGCCCCGCCCTCGGCTTTGCGTCGGGCCACGAAATCGGCCAGCTCCTCGCGGATGGCCGCATCCATGGGGGGGGCTTCGAAACTGCCGATGATCTCCTTGAACAGCAGGTGCGCGCGCTCGGCGGTCCAGATGCCGCCGGCGGCCTCCCATCCTTCATAGTTCTTCCAGTCACTCAGGAACGGCTGATAGAAGGCCGTGGTATAGCGGTCCTGCGTGTGCTGGATGCCAAAGAAGTGACCATCGTTGCCGACCGACCGGATCGCATCCAGTGCGATTTCATCCGGGCCCGTGGCGCACAGTTCGGGCTGCATGTAGCGCTGGATCTGCTGCAGGATCTCGCAATCCATGATGAACTTTTCGGGGCTGGCGATCAGTCCGCCCTCCAGCCAGCCGGCGGCGTGATAGACCATGTTGGTCCCCGACTGAACCGCTGCCCAAAGAGAATTGGAGGTCTCCCAGATCGCCTGCCCGTCCGGTACGTTGGCGGCGCACACCCCCGAAGACCGCAGAGGCAGCCCATAGAACCGCGCCATCTGTCCAGTCATCTGTGTCGCGCGCATGTATTCCGGTGTTCCGAAGGCCGGTGCCCCGGACTTCATGTCGACATTCGACGTGAAGGTGCCGATCACGCAAGGAATGCCGGGGCGAACATACTGGAACAGGGCGATCGCGCTGAGTGCCTCGGCCACCGACTGCGCCACCGCACCGGCCAGCGTGACCGGCGCCATTGCCCCGGCCAGCGTGAACGGCGTCACCACGATCGCCTGCCCCCGTCGCGCCAGCCGCAGGCAGCCGTCGATCATCGGGTGGTCATGTTTCAGGGGCGAGGTCGAGTTGATATTGGTGTACATCCGGGGCGTCGCCTCGAACGCCTCGTGGCTGAGGCCGCCGGCGATACGGACCATCTCCATCACGTCCTCGACCCGCTCCTTGCCCAGAGAATAGGCGTGCATGGCCTTGTCGGTCAGTGTCAGCTTGTCGTACAGCACGTCCAGGTGTCGCACACTGGCGTGGATGTCCACTGGCTCGACCGGATAGCCGCCTGCGAAGTGGATGCAGTTGAAATACTGCGTCAGCTTCAACAGGTTTCGGCACATCTCGCGATTGCCGGGCACCTTCTTGCCGATTTCCATGTCCCAGTAGTTGGGCGGCGAGGAGACGTTTCCGAAGAGCAGCCGTTTGCCGCCGATCTCGATCGTGTGGTCCGGGTTGCGTGGCGTGATGGTGAAGGTGGACGGCGCCTTGCCGACCATCTCCATCACAAAGTCGCGGCCCATCCGCACGATATCGCCATCGACCGCGCAACCGGCCTGACGAAAGATCGCGATGGCCTCTTCGTTCAGAAACTGGATCCCGATTTCCTCGAGAATGCGCATCGCGCCGTCATGGATGGCTTCGACTCCCTCGGGCGGCAGCGGTTCAGTAGGGTGGTCTATATTGATCGGCGGGTTCCACGGCATCTGGTCGATGACGGCGGCGCCCCTGCGGGCGGCGGCACCTGCGCGCCCGCCGCTGCGGCGCCTCTGAGTCCTGGTGTCGGCCATGTGGTCCTCCGGCGATGGCTTTTCTCAAGCAAGCCCCGAAGTCGGCCGTTGAGCCGCTCTGTCTGCGACAGAGATGGTCGGTTTCAAATCATGAAACGCCGAATTTTTTGGCTCCCGTTCCGGTCAAATCCCCAGCCAGGCCGGAATATGCCCAATATCCGGCAGAACCACATCGGCCAGAGGCGCCAGGTCCTGCGCCGAGGCCATGCCCGTCAGCACACCGATCGTCGTCATGCCGGCCGCCCGACCGGCCTGCATGTCGTGCAGGCTGTCACCAACCATGGCGGTCTGCGACGGCGCAACGCCGATATGTTCGGCAAAGGCCAGCAACTGGCCCGGAGCGGGCTTGAAGCCGTAGCCGCTGTCATAACCCGCGACGAAGTCGAACAGATGATTGACCCCGACCGAAGCCAAGTGTTCGCGTGCAGGCATCTCGCCGTCATTCGTGGCAACGCCCAGCCTTTTGCCGGCCTGTTTCAGACCGCGCAGAAACGGGGCCAGGGCAACCGCTTCGACCTGCGTCGCGCCTGCGGATTCGGCATTGAGCATCTCGATCAGACCGGCCCGCGACCATTCGGGCAGTTGCGGGGCCAGTACATCCACGATCTCATCGATCGTACCCGCGACCACGATGCTGTCGGACGCGTAGGTACCGCGCACCGGATCAAATCCGATCGCCTCGCCCAACCGCGCGGCGCGCGCGTCGTCGCCGCCGCCCAGCCGCCGCAGAACAGCCGCGCCGAACGCGCCCCAAGTGGCCGCAAAGTCGAACAGAGTTCCGTCTTTGTCGAACACCAGGGCTTCGATCTGCATGTCGTTTTCTCCAGATTCAGGCCCGGTCACGTCCAGTGAATATCGGCCCCTCCCGCCAGGGCCGTCCGGGCCTGCGCCGGACTGTCATAGGGCACGGAATTGTCGTCACAGAACGCCATGACCCACGAATCGTCAAGCATCAGAAACTCGAGCACAGACATCAGGAATTCAGGCTCTGCGGCGCGGTCACGAAGATCTGTGATCGACGCCCCCGTCGAACCCAGAAAAACTGGCAGCAAATCGTCATTGCCGGCAAGCCAACCCAGCGCATTCAACGCCAGCGTCTCGGCATTTTCGAAGGATATCGTCATAAATCTCTCGAACGGCGGCAGTTGGAAAGGGTTTGTTAACCAGAGTCATAAACACTTTGGCAACACATTCAACCAACGGTGAAAGCCATGTCCGTGCAGGGAACCATCCTGGTTCTTGATGGGGTCTCGACCAATCGCATCATGCTAAAGGTGCAGCTGACGGCTGCCTGGTATCAGGTGGCGCAGGGCAACAAGCTGGCTGGCCTGCCCGCCTTGGTTCGGCGTGTACAGCCCGATCTGGTTCTGACGGCGATGACATTGCCGGACGGCACCGCATCGGAGGTGAAGAAACTGGTCCAGTGCGATCCACAGCTTCGTGATGTTCCCGTCGTCGCGATCGCGCAGCAGAATGATAAGACCGCCCGGTTGCGCGCCCTTTCGGACGGGCTCGACGACGTTCTGCCGTATCCCTTCAAGGACACATACCTATTGGCACGAGTCCGCAGCCTGCTGCGTGCACGCGCCGAAACGCAGGACCTGCGCGGCAGGAATGACGTGCAATCCATCGGCTTTTCCGAGGCGCCCGACCCGTTTGTCGCGCGTACCCGCACCGACCGGATCGCCGTTCTGGCTCGCTCGGCTTCACGGGGTGCGATATGGCGCCGCGCGCTGGCTGAGCTATCCGGTCAGACGATCTCGGCCCACACCATTCCCAACCTGCGCGGCTTGCTGTCGGGTTCGATCCCGGACGCCATCGTCGTGGACCTGGATCGCGACGCTCAGGGCTTGAACCTTCTGACCGACCTCAAGTCACGCAACGGTACCCGCAAGACCGCGGTGATCGGCGTCATCGCGGATGACAACGCGGCTCTTGCCGCCGACGCGCTGGACCGGGGCGCCGACGCGATCTGCATGGGCGGGTTCTGCGCGCACGAGGTTTTGCTGCGGATCGGCGCGCTGATCGCGCGAAAAGCGCAGGACGATCACATGCGGGCGGCGCTTCGGCGCGGGTTGGAAGACTCTCTGATCGACCCTCTGACCGGGCTGAACAACCGCCGGTTCGCACTGTCTGCTCTGGCCCGGATCATGGCGCGATCGAGGGAAACCGGCCGGAGCTATGCGATCATGCTTGCCGACCTGGATCATTTCAAATCGATCAATGATCGGTTCGGCCATGCTGCCGGCGATCAGATTTTGATCGAGGCCGCGAAGCGTATGAAGCGCAGCCTGGGCGCGGGCGCCTTTTTGGCCCGGATCGGCGGCGAAGAGTTTCTGATCGGGATGCCCGACACCACCGAGGCCGAGGCCAAAAGAAAAGCGGACGAGATCTGCACCCGCATTTCTGCCACGCATTTTGTCCTGCCTGATGTGCCCACGCGGCTGACCGTTACAGTCAGCGTCGGCCTGAAACTGTGCGACCCACACACCAATCCGATTGCTGAGAGTCCCGGCGCAGCGCTCAGTCTGATCAAGTGCGCCGATCAAGCCCTCTACGCCGCCAAACGGTCTGGTCGCAACCAAGTGAGCCTGAGCGCCGCCTGACGGGGCTAGTGTTCGCGACCGGGCTTGCGCGAGCGTCGATCCTTGACCACCTGTTCGAGACGATCGGCATAGGCCTTCCGCTCGGCGTCGGTCATTTTCGTCACACGCGACAGCCATTTTTTCTGTAAGTTCGACTGGATCAGGGCAGTTGTGGCCGCCTGCTCTTTCAGAACGTTCTCGACCAAGACCGGATCGAAAGGAACTGCGCGCAGGGCTTCGCCCAGCTCGGCAAAATCCTGGGCGCGTTGCCTGGCCCCGCGCCTGTGCTCATCGAACAATTCATCTCGCAAGGCTTTTCGGTCAGTTTCGGGAAGAGCCCGGAACAGAGCCGGCCCGAACCCTGGGGGGACATCGACATGATCGCCACGGAACCGCAGGACGGCGCCCAGCAACACACCGGCAACCAACAGGTTCAGACCCAACGAGGCCACCAGAAGAATGGTCATCCAGCGGCGCGGTTGCTTGACGGTTTCGGTCATTCCAATTCCTCCAGAAAGGTGGGTTCCAACCCCATATTCGCCACCAAGTAGGATGTGTCCTGCGATACGAAGTAGCTTGCCGGATCAGGCAGGTACGAGGGCGCGGCAAACCCCACCCAGACCCCTGCGACGCTTGCAGCCATCAGCCCGCCCAGACCCTGCCACCCGCCCAGCCCGTCGTACAGGCTGCGGATCAGACCACGGTCTGCGGGCACGGCCGGTCGCGACCGTTCAAGACGTACCGCCTCGGCATCGGTCAGGATGCGAACGGCCAGATCGTCCGGCAATTCAGGGCTGCTCCGCCGCGCCTCGGCGAACAGCAGGTCCAGATCCGTGTCATTATCTGAAGTCGTCATATCCCAACTCCTCTCGTCGACCCGACAGGATTGCTGTCAGCGTCCGTTTTCCCCGCGCCACCAGGCTTTCCACCGCTTCGACCGAGATTCGCATGATCTGGGCAATCTCGGGGTTCGACAATTCTTCGATATGCCTCAGAATCACTGCCTGACGCTGGCGTTCCGGCAATTGCGCCAAGGCCCCGTTCAGGGCGTCCAACCGGGCCTTCTGCTGCATCCGTTCGACAGCGCCCGCGCTGTCATCCTGGGGTTCAGGGGTACCGTCGAGCGCGTCCGCCGACTTTCTGCGACGCAGGTCGATGCACAGGTTCAGGGTCACCCGGTACAGCCAGGTTGAAACCCTTGCCTGCCCCGGCACCCAATCCGGCGCGACCTTCCAAAGGCGCATCATCGCCTCTTGGGTCACGTCTTCGGCCTCGGCGCGGTTGTTCAACATGCGCAAGGCCACCGAGAAACAGCGCGGCCCCAGCCGATCGGTAAGCACCCGCGCCGCCGCCGCGTCGCCATCGGCGAACAACCTCAGCAACCGCTCGTCGCTCAGGTCTTCCGCGGCGACCCGGTCGCCGCGGAACGTCTGCGCTGAGGAGGTCAGATCCTCCATCCCACATCACTTGTTGTCTGCGCCCGGGCGACCACCTTTCCTGTGTGGTCGTCCCATACGGTGCTGCGCATCCGCGAACTCCTCTTCGGACAGCGAGCCGTTCCCGTCCGCGTCCATCCGGTCGAACATCTTGTCAGCCCGGCGCGGCTTGGGCAACTCATCCTCGGTCAAAAAGCCGTCCTTGTCGGCATCATGACGCGCGAACATGTCCGTCACGCGCGCGTTGGCTTTGGCCTGTGCCGCGGCCTGCATTTCCTCGACGCTCAGCTTGCCATCCCCATCTGCATCCATCGTGGTGAACTTTTGCGTGCGATGTTCTTCCATCTCGGCCTTGGTCACCTGGCCGTCACCGTTCGCATCCAGGTCCTGGAAACTGATGGGGGCATGATCCCGCGGACCTTTCGCCAAAGCCGATGTCCCGGTGATCGCAACCGCAGACAGAACGATGGCAGAGATGAATTTTGCGCTTTTCATTGCTCGGTTCCCTTATGTTGCCGCGGCCCTGTGCCGCTGCTTACATCTGTTCAAACGCCGCGCCGTGGGGTTTCCGTCGCGCTGACGAAAATTTTTTGTCGAAAAATTCGGATTGCGGGGTCATATATTCGGAAACGGCACGCGCAAAGCGACGCACCCCCCTTTCCGGGCGGCCCAAACAAGCGCAATATTCATCCAAATCCGAGCGCGAGTATCAAGATGACAGACCAAACTGTGGAAATCATGGCCCATGACGATCGGCCAACTTGGCCGGCCTTGGTAAAGGGGTTCCGTTGCAAATGTCCAAATTGCGGCAAAGGGCAGCTGTTGCACAGCTATCTGAAGGTGAATGACACCTGCAACGAGTGCGGTCAGGACCTGTTCCACCACCGGGCGGATGACGGCCCGGCCTATCTGACGATCCTGATCGTCGGCCACCTGCTGGCCCCGGCGTTGCACGTGTCCTATGTCCACTTCCGGCCGGACCCGCTGACCATGGCGCTGATGTTCTCGGTGGGCTGTGTGGCGTTGTCCTTGTATCTGCTGCCGCGACTCAAGGGCGCAGTCGTCGGGTTTCAATGGGCTCGGCGGATGCACGGGTTCGGCGACTCGAAATGATTTGGCCGCGGGCTTGATCCGAACATGACCGTAGACAAATCTGCCATTCGCGACGCAGCAACCGTGATCGTGCTGCGCGATCGCCATGAAAAGCCGGCGATCCTGATGGGCCAGCGCGGCGCAGCCGCGGCCTTCATGCCGAACAAGTTCGTGTTTCCCGGCGGCGCGGTCGACCCCGAGGATGCCCGTGTGCCGCTGGCCGCGCCCCTGCCAAATATCTGCCACCAACGCCTTGCCGATCAGGCCCCCAACGGCCTGCAGACAGCATTGGCAGCAGCCGCGATCCGCGAGTTGTGGGAAGAAACCGGCCTGATCCTGGGGGTTCCCGGGCAATGGCCCGGACCTGCCCCGCAGGACTGGATCAGCTTCGCTGAGCGCGGGTTCCTGCCTTCGGCGCAGCCCTTGCAGTTCGTGTTCCGGGCAGTCACGCCACCGGGCCGGCCGCGCCGGTTCGACGCGCGGTTCTTCTTGGTGGATGCCGACGCCATCGCCAACGACCCGGACGACTTCAGCCAAGCCTCGGACGAGCTGTCGCACCTGCAGTGGATCCCGCTGGATCAGGCCCGCGATTTCGACCTGCCCTTCATCACCGAGGTGGTGCTGGCCGAGGTCGAAGCACGGGTCACCGACCCGGCCCCGCCAGCTTCGGTGCCCTTCTTCCTCAACAACGAGGAAGCCAGCCTGTTCCAGCGTCTCAAAGGCCGCCCGATGCCCGAAACGGGCTGAGGCCAGATCACTTCATCCGGCTGATCACCACAGTCACTTCGGGCTTCTTGCCGATCTCGATCTGGGCGCTTTGGCGCACGATGCGGCGCATGGCCTCTTCCAGCTTGTCGTCGTCGCGCAGCGTCTTGACGTCGGCCCGCATCAGGAACTGATTCAGGTCCTCTTCCAGCACCTCGACCAGCCCGGCACGCGACGCGCCGGTTTCCGGCAGGCCCATCGTATCGCACCAGGGCTCGCCGAGGGGCTCGTCGTCTTCGTCCAGGATGACGGTCACGATCACATGCCCGTTCAGCGCCATGCGGATGCGGTCGCGCACCACACCGTCCAGTGCCCCGATCTTGACCGATCCGTCCAGGTACGTGCGCCCGGTTTCGACATAGTCGACCACCTGCGGCGCGTTCCCCGACAGGTCCAGCATGGTGCCGTTGACGGCCAGCACACCAGCCCGTCCACCGGCCTCGGCCAGCTTGGCATGTTCGCGCAAGTGCCGGTGTTCGCCATGCATCGGGATGACCACCTGCGGGTCGATCAGCGCATGCACCCGTTCCAGATCCGGACGGTTGGCGTGGCCGGATACATGATACAGCCCATTGCTGTCATCGACGACGTCCACGCCTTTCTCGCTCAGTTGGTTCATGATGCGGATCACGCCGCGTTCGTTACCCGGAATGGTCTTGGATGAAAACAGAAACAGGTCGCCCTCTTTCAGCTCGATCCCCCGGTATTTGCCACGCGCCAGCTGTGCGCTGGCCGCACGGCGTTCCCCCTGGCTGCCGGTGACGATCAGCATCAGGTTCTGGCGCGGCAGGTCCAACGCCTCTTCGGCGCTGACCACGCGCGGGAAATCGGTCAGAATCCCGGTTTCGGTGGCCGCTTCGATCATCCGCCGCATGGCCCGACCCAGCAGCACGACCGACCGCCCGGCCCGGTGGCCGGCCTCGGCCAGGGTTTTCACCCGCGCCACGTTCGAGGCGAAGGTGGTTGCCACGACCATCCCGCTGGCCTGCTCGACCAATTGAGTGATGGCGGGCCCGACCTCGGATTCCGACCGGCCGGGATGGGGCGAGAACACGTTCGTGCTGTCGCAGACCAGCGCCTTGACGCCGGGTTTTGCCACCTCGGCCCACAGGGCCTCGTCAAAGGGCTCGCCGACCACGGGGTTCGTGTCCAGTTTGAAGTCACCCGAATGTACGATGCGCCCGGCGGGCGTGTCGATCACCAGCGCGGCGCTTTCGGGGATCGAGTGCGACACCGGCAGGAACCCCACGGTGAAAGGCCCGGCTTTGACCTGCTCGGGCCAGGCCGAAACGGTGCGCACCGCATCCTCGGGGTGGCCAGCCTCTTCCATCTTCTTGCGGGCGATGTTGGCGGTGAATGCCCGCGCATGGATCGGCGCACCCAGCATTTCATGGCACAGCGCCACGGCGCCGACATGGTCTTCGTGTGCGTGGGTGATGAAAATCGCCTCGAGCCGGTCGGCGCGTTCTTTCAGCCACGAGATGTCGGCATAGATCAGGTCGACGCCCGGCGTGGTGTCCATGTCGGGGAAGGTCACGCCCAGATCGACCAGGATCAACCGTTCCTCGCCGGGCGCGCCATATCCGTAGACATAGGCGTTCATGCCGATTTCACCCGCGCCGCCCAGCGGCAAATAGATCAGTCGTTCACTGCTCATGCCGAGCCATTTTCCTTGTTGTAGCGATGGATCACGGTTAGACCGTGCATCGTCAGATCATCTTCAATTGCGTCAAAACCCACATCGGCCTGATCGAACAGCGGGGCTAGGCCGCCGGTTCCGACAACCTTCATCGGCATGCCGTATTCGGCCTTGATACGGGCGATCAGGCCTTCGATCAGGCCGGAATATCCCCAATACACCCCCGACTGGATACAGCCAACCGTATTCGTACCGATCACCTTGTCGGGCCGCGACACATCGATATGCGGCAGCGCGGCAGCGCCTTGGTGTAGCGCCTCGAGGCTGAGGTTCACCCCCGGCGCGATCACGCCGCCGACATAGGCGCCATCAGCCGCGACCACGTCAAAATTGGTGGCGGTGCCAAAATCCACCACCACGACGTTGCCGCCATGACGGTCGAAGGCACCCGCGGCATTGGCCAGCCGGTCCGGGCCGGGAATCGTGCCTTCATCAATCCGCGGCGGAACCGGCAGCAGGCAATCGGGCTTGCCCACGACCAACGGCCGGCATCCAAAGAACCGGTCGGCAAAGACGCGCAGGTTGAACACCACCCTCGGCACGGTCGAGGCGATGATGACATCGGTGATGTCGGCCTCGATCCCGTAATGTTTCACCAGAGTCGAGTACCAGGTGAAATAGGCATCGGCCGTGCGCGCATGGTGGGTCGAGGTGCGCAAGGTGCACAGGAATTTCTCGCCATCCCAGATCGAGAACACGGTGTTGGTATTGCCGCAATCAATGGCCAGAAGCATCTGCGCCCCTTTCAGAAATAGACGTCTGCCGCCGGAATGCTGACTCGGCCCTTGGCGGTGTTTAGGACAAGGTTGCCGCCCGCGTCCACCGTTTCAAAGGTTCCGACGGTCTCGGACGTGGCGGTACGGGCCGTGATGACCTCGCCCAGCTTTGCGGCACGAGACAGCCAGGCCGTGCGGATGGGCTCGAATCCATAGGTACTGAACTGCGCCTCATATCGGGCATAGGCGGCGGCCAGTTCCGTCAGGAAATCCTCGGGCAGGACCTGAGCGCCGGTTTCCGACAGCAGCGAGACCGGTCGCAGCGCGCCGGGCTCGACGGTGTCGGGCGCAGGAGCGTCAGCCAGGTTCACCCCGATGCCGATCGCCAGATGCGACACGCCGCGCCCCTGCCCCGTGCTTTCCAACAGAATGCCCGCCAGTTTGCCGCCGTTCAGCAGCACGTCATTGGGCCATTTCAGCGACATCCCCGCCGCCCGCCCGGTCACCGAGACCACAGCATCGAACAGCGCAAGCGCCGCAACAAAGCTGCGCAGCGCCGCCTGTTCCGGGTTGCCTTCGGGGCGCATCAGCAAGGTTGCGGCCAAATTCCCCTTGGGATTGGCCCAGACCCGGCCCCGGCGTCCGCGCGCGGCCGTCTGGTGATGCGCCATGATCCAGACCGGCCCGGTTGCGGTGGGCGCGATACGGGTGGCCTCGTTCAAAGTGCTGTCCACCTCCTGCACGACGTGCAGGCCGTATCCCTTGGGCCAGTCACTCATCGCAAAAAGGCCCGGTCCTGCGACCGAGCCCCTCTGTTTCGTACGGACAGCAGATCAGTTGACAAGCGTTGCCGCGGCGGCGGTGGCCGCGCCCTCGATCCCGAACTGATAGAATACGCCGATTAACATCAGCGCCGCCGACCCCATCAGCGCCGCCCACAGAACGGGCGACGACCGAGTGTCGATCGGGTCTTCGTTCTCGTCCCCGAAATACATGTAGAACACGATCCGTAGATAATAGAACGCACCGATGACTGACGAGATGGCCGAAACGATGACCAACCCGATCAGGTCGGCATCGACACCGGCCTGCCAGACGCCCAGCTTGGCAAAGAAACCCAGCATCGGCGGCACACCCGCCAGGCTGAACATCAGGATCAGAACGGCGAGCGCCTTGCCCGGGTCACGCTTAGAAAACTGGCGCAGAGCGTCGATGTCGGTCACGGGCTTGCCGTCGCGCTCCATCATCAGGATGAAGGCGAAGGTGCCGATGTTCATGGTCACGTAGATCGCCAGATACATCAGCATCGCCTTGATCCCCAGCGCCGTGCCCGCCGCCAGACCGATCAGCGCATAGCCCATATGTGCAATCGACGAATAGGCCATCAGCCGCTTGATGTCGCGCTGACCGATGGCCGCGATGGCGCCCAACAGCATCGACAGGACCGACAGCAGGACGATCACCTGCTGCCAGTCGGCGACCGCGCCGCCAAAGGCGTCATGCAGCACCCGCGCGAACAGACCCATGGCCGCAACCTTGGGCGCAGTGGCGAAAAACGCCGTGACCGGCGTGGGCGAGCCTTCGTAGACATCCGGCGTCCACATATGGAACGGCACGGCCGACACCTTGAACGCCAGCCCCGAGATCAGCAGAACCAGCCCGATCAGCAGGCCGACCGAGACCTCGCCATGATGCACCGTAGACACGATCCCCGAAAACAGCGTGGTCCCGGAGAAGCCATAGACCAGCGACGCCCCGAACAGCAGCAGGCCCGAGCTGAGCGCGCCCAGCACGAAATATTTCAGGCCCGCCTCGGTCGATTTGGCGCTGTCGCGACGCAGCGCGGCCACGACATACAGCGAGAGAGACTGCAGCTCGAGCCCCATGTATAGCGACATCAGATCGCCCGCGCTGACCATCATCATCATGCCGACCGCTGCCAGCGCCACCAGCAGGGGATATTCGAACCGCAGCATATTGCGGCGCGCCATATAGTCCTGGCTCATGACCAGAACCGCGGCCGCCGACAACAGGATGGCAACCTTGGCAAAGCGCGAGAACCCGTCATCGACGAACATTCCGTTGAAGGCTACGTTCGTGCCCTCACCGTTTGCCGCGATCCAGAAGGCCAGCACGGCCATCAGTCCCGCCGTGGCCCAGATCAGCACGGGGGCCAGCGCGTCTTTCGAGGTGTAGACCGCCCCGATCAGCGCCACCATCGCATAGATCGCCAGAATGATTTCCGGCAGGATTACAATCAGATCAGCCTGGATCATGTCTCCAAAGCTCCCTTAGTGCGAGGCGACCTGGGTCGCGGCCTCGGCCGCGGCCAGAGCCGTGTCATAGTTCGAAATCAGCGCGGCGGTCGAATTGCCGATCACGTCCGTGACCAGTGACGGGTAGACCCCCAGCAGAATGGTCATGACGATCAGCGGCGCAAAGATCAGGCGTTCGCGTGTGCTCATGTCGGTGATCGACTTGAGGCTTTCCTTGATCAGGTCGCCAAAGACCACGCGGCGATACAGCCACAGCGCATAAGCTGCCGAGAAGATCACACCGCTGGCCGCCACTGCTGTCACCCAGGTGTTGACCTGGAAAGTGCCCATCAGCGTCAGGAATTCGCCGATGAACCCACTGGTGCCCGGCAGGCCCACATTTGCCATGGTGAACAGCATGAACACCAGCGCATAGGCCGGCATGCGGATCACCAGGCCGCCATAGGCCTCGATGTCGCGGGTGTGCATCCGGTCATAGATCACGCCAACGCAAAGGAACAGCGCGGCCGAGATGAAACCGTGGCTGAGCATCTGGAAGATCGCCCCGTCGATGCCCTGCTGGTTGGCGGCGAAGATGCCCATGGTCACAAAACCCATATGCGCGACCGAGGAATAGGCGATCAGCTTTTTCATGTCCTCCTGCACCAGCGCCACCAACGAGGTGTAGACCACGGCGATGGCCGACAGCCACAGGACCAGATCGGTCATCACGGCCGAGCCGACGGGGAACATAGGCAAGCTGAAGCGCAGGAAGCCATAGCCACCCATCTTCAGCAGGATCGCCGCCAGCACGACCGAGCCCGCCGTCGGCGCCTGAACGTGGGCGTCAGGCAGCCAGGTGTGCACGGGCCACATCGGCATCTTCACTGCGAAGGACGCGAAGAACGCGAGGAACAGCAAGGTCTGCATGCCGCCGACGATGTGGACGCCCAGCACGCTGAAGCTCTCGGACGAGAACTGGTGCGTCATCAGCGCGGCAATGTCGGTGGTGCCAGCGTCGGCATACATCGCCACCATCGCCACCAGCATCAGAACCGAGCCGAGGAAGGTATAGAGGAAGAACTTGAAGCTGGCATAGATCCGGTCCTTGCCGCCCCAGATCCCGATGATCAGGAACATCGGGATCAGCCCGGCCTCAAAGAACAGGTAGAACAGCACCAGGTCCAGAGCCATGAATACGCCCAGCATCAGCGTTTCCAGCAGCAGGAAGGCAATCATGTATTCCTTGACCCGGTCGGTCACGTTCCAGCTGGCCAGGATGGTCAGCGGCATGATGAAGGTGGTCAGCAGCACGAACAGAACGCTGATGCCATCCACGCCCATCTTGTATTTCAGGCCCATCAGCCATTCGCCCTCTTCCACCATTTGAAAGCCGGTGTTCGAGGGGTCGAACTCGGTATAGATACCGATCGAGACCAGAAAGGTGACCGTGGTTGCTACCAGCGCGATCCACTTGGCATTGCTTTGAGCTGCCGCATCCTTCCCGTGCAGGAACAGCGCCATCAGACCGGCGGAAATGGCCGGAATGAATGTGACAATGGATAGGATATTGTCCATCAGTGTGCGCCTCCGCCGATCGACATCCAGGTGACCAGGGCTGCGATGCCCAGAACCATCCAGAAGGCGTAAGTGAAGATGTAGCCCGTCTGTGCCTTGCCTGCGAGGCGGGTGAAGAAGGGAACGACGCCCATTGCTACTCCGTTCAGGAAACCGTCGATCACCTTGCCGTCACCGCCCTTCCACAGGAACCGGCCCAGGGCCACGGTCGGTTTGACAAGGATCGCGTCGTAAATTTCGTCAAAGTACCACTTGTTCTTGAGGAACAGGTACAGCGGACGCTGGTTCTCGGCCAGGCGGCTCGGCAGCGCCGGGTTCACGATGTAGAACAGGTAGGCCAGTCCAAAGCCCAGAACCATTGCGATGAACGGCGAGATCTTGACCCATTTCGGCGCAGCATGCGCGTCGTCCAAAACATGGTTGTCCGGCGCGATGTACAGCGCGCCCTCGCCCGGTTTGCCGACAAAAGCATAGTGGTGGTCGCCGCCCTTGGCCTTGTCACCGTGCGCAGCTTCGTCGTCATGAGATTCTGTGGCATGCGTGTCGTCGCCATGATCATCGGCCTTGGCATGGTCACCGGCCTCGGCATGCGCCTCGGCAACCGGAATGCCATAGAACTTGCCCACCTGATCGGCGTGACCGAAGAAGTTGTTGTACCAGATCATGCCCGCGAACACGGCGCCCAGCGACAGAACACCCAGCGGCACCAGCATGACCATCGGGCTTTCATGCGCGTGCTCATGCGTGTGCTTGTCGCCCCGCTCCTCGCCATAGAAGGTCAGGAAGATCAGGCGCCAGCTATAGAACGAGGTCATCGCGGCGGCGATCACCAGCGCCCAGAAGCCAAAGGCCGACCCGCCGGCATAGGCGCTTTCGATGATGGCGTCCTTGGACAGGAAGCCGGCAAAGCCGATCGTGGTCAGCGGGATGCCGACGCCTGTGATGGCCAGCGTGCCGATCATCATCGCCCAGAAGGTATAGGGGATTTTCTTGCGCAGGTTGCCATAGTTCATCATGTCCTGTTCGTGATGCATGGCGTGGATCACCGAGCCCGCACCAAGGAACAAGAGCGCCTTGAAGAAGGCATGCGTGAACAGGTGGAACATCGCCGCCGAATACATGCCCACGCCCGCGGCCACGAACATGTATCCCAGCTGCGAACAGGTCGAATAGGCGATCACGCGCTTGATGTCGGTCTGCACCAGACCCACGGTCGCGGCAAAGAACGCGGTCGAGGCCCCCAGCACAGTGACGAACCCGGTCGCACCCGGCGCGAACTCCATCAGCGGCGACATACGGCAAACCAGGAACACACCGGCCGTCACCATGGTGGCGGCGTGGATCAGCGCCGACACGGGCGTCGGGCCCTCCATCGCGTCCGGCAACCAGGTGTGCAGGATCAACTGCGCAGATTTGCCCATCGCACCGATGAACAGCAGCACGCAGACGACCTCGACCGCAGACCATTCGCCCCACAGGAAAGTCAGCTGCGTTTCCGCCAGCTGGGGTGCGGCAGCAAAGATATCCGAGAAGTTGATGCTGTCGGTCAGGAAGAACAGCGCAAAAATCCCCAGCGCAAAGCCGAAGTCGCCCACACGGTTGACGATGAACGCTTTCATCGCCGCCGCATTGGCCGAAGGTTTGCGGTAGTAGAAACCGATCAGCAGGTAGGATGCGACGCCCACGCCTTCCCAGCCAAAGAACATCTGGACCAGGTTGTCCGCCGTTACCAGCATCAGCATGGCGAAGGTGAAGAAGGACAGATAGGCAAAGAAGCGCGGCTTGTAGCTTTCGCCCTCGCGCCACTGCGGGTCGTGATCCATGTAGCCGAACGAATAAAGGTGCACGAGCGCCGACACCGTAGTGACCACGATCAGCATGATCGCGGTCAGCCGGTCCAGACGAATGGCCCACGAGGTCGACAGCGAGCCGCTTTCGATCCAGCGCATGATCTCGATCTGCTGGGTCTGTCCATCAAAGCTGAAGAAGACGATCCACGACAGCAGACAGGCCAGGAACAGCAGGCCCGTGGCCGTCCACAGCGCGGCCTTTTCGCCGATGAATTTCCAGCCAAAGCCGCAGATCAGCGCGCCCACGAGCGGGGCAAAGAGGATTGTGGTTTCCATGATCCCTTACCCCTTCATCATGTTGACGTCTTCAACCGCAATAGTGCCGCGGTTGCGGAAGAAGCAGACCAGAATAGCCAGCCCGATCGCCGCCTCGGCCGCGGCCACGGTCAACACAAACAGCGTGAACACCTGCCCGACCAGATCGCCGAGAAAGCTGGAAAACGCCACGAGGTTGATATTTACCGCCAGCAGCATCAATTCGATGCTCATAAGCAGGATGATGACGTTCTTGCGGTTCAGAAAGAGACCGAAGATGCCGATGACGAACAGCGTCGTCGCGACGGTAAGATAGTGCTCAAGTCCGATCATGGTCTCAAAGTCCCTGCCCCGGTTTCACGTCCTTCAACTCCAGCGCCTTGGCCGGGTCGCGCATCATCTGGGCGATGATGTCCTGCCGCTTGATGTCCTGGCGGTGGCGCAGCGTCAGTACAATGGCACCGATCATGGCCACCAACAGGATCAGGCCCGCCAGTTGGAACAGAAGGAAGTATTGATCGTAAAGGATGACACCCAGCGCTTCGGTGTTGTGGCGATCGGCCGGGATCGGCTGGGCCAGGTTGGCCGCCGCGCCCTGTGCGCTGTCCCAGGCGCCAAAGGCCATGACGAACTGCATCAGGATGACCAGACCGATCAGCAGGGCCAAAGGCATGTAGCGCGCCATCTCGGCCTTGAGCTCGGCAAAGTCCACGTCCAGCATCATCACCACGAACAGGAACAGCACCGCCACCGCGCCGACATAGACGATGATCAGCAGCATGGCGACGAATTCCGCCCCCAGCAGCACGAACAGCCCCGCAGACGACAGGAAGGCCAAAATCAGCCACAGCACCGAATGCACCGGCTGCCGGCTGATCACGGTGAACAGCCCGCCGGTGATGGCGCTGATGGCAAAGAGGTAAAAGGCAAATACGCTCATTGGTCATCATCCTCGTTTTCGCCCATGGCCTCCTGCGCCAGTTCCAGCGCCCGGGTCACGGCCGGGATGCCGGCAAAGACCGACATTTGACCGATCGTTTCCACGATCTCTTGTTTCTTGGCCCCTGCCTCGATGGCATGGCGCACCGTTTGGCGCACGGCCGTATCGGCCTGCGCGCCCTGACAGGTCAGCCCCGCCAGCGTCAGCAACAGGCGGGTCTTGGCATCCAGTCCGCCCGGATTGACGGTGTTGCCGAACATCATCTCCATGACCTCTTTGGGCATGGTCGGCCACAGCGCCTCGAAGCCGCGCATCGCGTCGACGGGCGAATAGCTCTCGAGCGCCGGGTTGAACGCCTTGGCCATGTCATGTGCCTGTTTCAGCATCTGCTCGAATGGGTTCTTGACCGGATCACTCATCTGTACGGCGCGTCCAGTTCCAGGTTGCGGGCGATCTCGGCTTCCCAGCGGTCGCCGTTCTCTAGCAGTTTCTGCTTGTCATAGAACAGCTCTTCGCGGGTCTCGGTGGCGAATTCGAAATTCGGCCCTTCGACGATCGCATCGACCGGGCAGGCCTCCTGGCAGAAGCCGCAATAGATGCACTTGGTCATATCGATGTCATAACGCGTGGTGCGGCGGCTGCCGTCTTCGCGCGGTTCGGCGTCGATGGTGATGGCTTGGGCCGGGCAGATCGCCTCACACAGCTTGCAGGCGATACAGCGTTCCTCGCCGTTCGGATAACGACGCAGAGCATGTTCGCCCCGGAACCGGGGCGACAGCGGGCCCTTTTCATGCGGATAGTTCACCGTGGCCTTGGGGGCGAAGAAATACTTCATCCCCAGCTTAAAACCCTGCCAGAAGTCCTGCAGCAGGAAATACTTGGCCGCACGGGTATAGTCGATCTGGGTCATTGTCAGCCTCCTACGCTCCAGCGGGCAAACGCGCCCCAGAACCAATCGAATTTTGCTGCAAAAGCCACGAAGACCACCCAAACCAAACTGAACGGCAAGAAAACTTTCCAGCCCAGCCGCATCAGCTGGTCATAGCGGTAGCGCGGCGTGATCGCCTTGACCATCGCGAACAGAAAGAAGAAGAACGCCATCTTGGCGACCATCCACAGCACGCCATCCGGCAGGCCCGGGATCGGCGACAGCCAGCCGCCGAAGAACAGCAGCGAAGTCAGCGCGCACATCAGGAAGATGGCGATGTATTCGCCCGCCATGAACAGCAGGAAGGGCGTGGCCGAATATTCCACCTGGTAGCCGGCAACCAGTTCCGATTCCGCCTCGGGCAGGTCGAAGGGCGGGCGGTTGGTTTCGGCCAGCGCCGAGATGAAGAACAGGAACACCATCGGGAAATGCGGCAGCCAGTACCAGCTGAAGAACCCGAACGCGCCGTCCTGCGCCCGCACGATGTCGCCAAAATTCATCGAGCCGGTCGAGATGATCACCCCGATGATGATCAGGCCGATCGAAACCTCGTAGGAAATCATCTGCGCGGCCGAGCGCAGGCTCCCGAGGAACGGGTATTTCGAGTTCGACGCCCAGCCCCCCATGATCACGCCGTAAACCTCGAGCGAGGATACGGCGAAAACGTACAAGATGGCCACGTTGATATCCGACAGCACCCAGCCATCGTTGAACGGAATCACCGCCCAAGCGATCATGGCCAGCACGAAGGATGTCAGAGGCGCCAGGATAAACACCGTCCGGTCAGCCCCGGCGGGGATTACCACCTCTTTCACCACGTATTTCAGCGCATCCGCCACCGATTGCAGCAGACCATACGCGCCCACGACGTTGGGGCCGCGACGCATCTGGACCGCCGCCCAGATCTTGCGGTCGCCATAGACCAGGAACAGCAGCGAGATCATCACGAAGGCGACGACGGCCAGCACCTGTGCCAGTATGATCAGGGCTATTCCGCCCGGGGTGTCAAAGAATTCAGCCATTGGTCCTCACACCGTGGGTATTCCGTTTGCCGCCGTGGCCGCCAAGCCCAGCCCGACGGCCAGAGACTCGCACCGCAAGCGGTTGGTTTGGCGTGTCGGTGTAAACAGCATCCGCCGCCCGTACGCCACCTTTTTTCTTCCGTTTCAACGGTCGCGCACACGACGCGGCCGCCGCCCCGTCATACGAGCCGGCGGGCAACGGCGCGCCGTTGTTCTGCCGTATGAACGCCGCCAGACTCATTCCGCCGCGATCTTCTGGTTGCCGCGCGCCTTGGCCAGCGCCGAAAGCTCTGCCATCAGCTGCGACGCCCGCGCGATTGGGTTGGTCAGATAGAAATCTTTGATCACAGTTCGGAAGGTCGCCTGCCCCAACGGCCCGGCCTCGAGCGGCTGCATTTCGTTCTCGGGCACTTGGTCGATCTGCGCCAGATGCGGCACCGCCGCGACCAGCGCCGTGCGCAGCTGCGCCAGCGAGTCGTAGGGCAGCGCCTGCCCCAGCTCGGCTGAAAGCGCCCGCAGGATCGCCCAGTTCTCCTTGGCCTCGCCCGGGGCGAACCCGGCGCGCATCGCCAATTGCGGGCGACCTTCGGTGTTCACGAACAGCCCGTTTTCCTCAGTATAGGCGGCTCCGGGCAGGATGATGTCGGCGCGGTGGGCACCGCGGTCACCGTGGCTGCCCTGATAGATCACGAAGGGGCCGTCCTCGATCTCGATTTCGTCGGCCCCGAGGTTGTAGATCACCTCGGCCCCATCGATCGCTGCCTCGATTCCTCCTTCGGTGACGGCGCTCACATCCATCGCACCAACCCGCGCCGCAGCTGTGTGCAGCACGAACAGGCGGCCCGACAAGGCCTGGGCCGCAGCCAGAACGGCTAGGCCGTCGGCCTCGGTCACGGCGCCCTGCCCGACGATCACGATGGCATCCTTGCCTGCCTTTGCCTTCGCCAGAGCCGCGCGGTCCTCACCCAAATGGTCATAATCATAGGTCAGATCCACCGCCGGACCGATCACCTTGACCGTAGCCCCGGCCAGCCACGCCTTGCGGATGCGCGCGTTCAGCACCGGGGCTTCGTGCCGCGGGTTGGTGCCGATCAGGATGATCTCTTTCGCGGTGTCGATCTCTTCGATCGCCACGTTTCCGACATAGGCCGAGCGGTTGCCGATGGGCAGGCGGGCATTGTCGGTTCGGCACTCGACCTTACCACCCAGCCCTTCGATCATCTGCTTCAGGGCAAAGGCGGCCTCGACCGGAACCAGGTCGCCGACCAGGCCGGCCACGGTCTTGCCCTTCATCGCGTCCGCCGCGGCCGCAAGCGCCTCGGTCCAGCTGGCCGGGCGCAAAAGGCCGTTCTCGCGGATATAGGGCGTGTCCAGCCGCTGGCGGCGCAGCCCGTCCCAGACAAAGCGTGTCTTGTCGGAAATCCACTCTTCGTTCACGCCGTCATGGTTGCGTGGCAGAATGCGCATCACGACGCGGCCCTTGGTGTCAACCCGGATGTTCGAGCCCAGAGCATCCATCACGTCGATTGATTCGGTCTTGGTCAGCTCCCACGGACGGGCGGTGAACGCATAAGGCTTGGAAGTAAGCGCGCCCACCGGACACAGGTCGATGATGTTGCCCTGAAGGTTCGAGTCCAACGTCTGGTTCAGATAGGTCGTAATCTCGGCGTCTTCGCCCCGACCGGTCTGCCCCATCTGATCGACCCCCGCCACCTCGGTGGTGAAGCGGACGCAACGGGTGCAGCTGATGCAGCGGGTCATGGCGGTGCCCACCAGCGGCCCAAGATCCAGATCGTCGACCGCGCGCTTGGCCTCGCGAAACCGGCTGGCCGAGATGCCATAGGCCATCGCCTGATCCTGCAGATCGCATTCACCGCCCTGGTCGCAGATCGGGCAATCCAGCGGGTGGTTGATCAGCAGAAACTCCATCACGCCTTCGCGGGCCTTCTTGACCATGGGCGAGTTGGTCTTGACTACCGGCGGCTGGCCTTCCGGCCCCGGGCGCAGATCGCGCACCTGCATGGCGCACGAGGCGGCGGGCTTGGGCGGGCCGCCCACGACCTCGACAAGGCACATGCGGCAGTTGCCTGCGATCGACAGGCGCTCGTGATAGCAGAAACGCGGCACTTCGATCCCGGCCTGTTCACAGGCCTGGATCAGGGTCATGGCACCATCGACTTCGATTTCCTTGTCGTCGATCACGATCTTGCGGAGGTCAGACATGGTCTAGTTCGCCCTCAAATACACGCCAATGGCGCTGTTTCTTTCGATTTCCCTGCGCCCCAGCGCACAGAAAGTTTCGGTGTTGGCATAGCTTACGCCGTTCTGAGCCAGGTATGCCTCGCCCTTGGCGCGCATCCGCGCCTTTTCTGCATCCGATTCCACATAGGCCCGGATCTCGGCATCCGAATATCCCAGCTGGTTCGCTTTGGATCGCAGCCCCCACATCACGCCTATTGCCTTCAGACGACGCCCGCTGATTGTCGGGCAGATTTCTGAAATCTCGTTGGCGATGGCGATGTAGTAGAGCGAGTCGTCGATCTCTTTAACTTCGCGCAAGGGCGGTTTGGCTCCGGCCACGGCAGGCAGCGCGACGACGCAGGCAACGGCGGCAAGTTTCGCAGCTTTCATGACATATCCTTTCGTCTTGGGTTCCCCAAGACGACACTTCCCTCGACCGCTATGCAATAACGCGCGGCCTGCCGGAACCTGATATGACATGGCATGGGTCATGGCCGCTGACACTTCCCGGCAAAAGTCAGGCTGTCATTGTCGATCCGCAGAGTCTGCGGCTCGGCATCCGGTCCGATTTTCCAGGCGATGCGGGAAGACCCGAAATTCTGCACACAGAACCGCGTGGCCTCATAGCGCCCCGCTTCGCGCGCGCCGTCCAACGAAGCCGACACGCCCTTGACCGTCACGGTGAAATCGGCCGGCGACCTTTTCTTGTCGACCGCCTTCGCTTTGGCGCGAAATGCCTGCCCATCGAACAGCACCCGATCCTCGGCCTTGCCACCGCAGGCCGACAGCACCGCAAGAACCGCCAAAACACCGGTCAACGGAGCAATGGCCCTACCACGGGCAACAATAGGGATCAGCCTTGCCATCAGATCGCCGCCACCAAAGCCATGACGCCCAGCACAGCCATGCATGCCCAGGCCACAACGTACAGAACGCTTCGCAGGCCGCTGTGCGGTTTGCCAATGCCGCGGATATGAACCACCAGCATCACCAGACGCGCCACCAAGGCGATCGAGGCCAGCCAGTTCACCCAGACCGGGCTGACCCCCAGCAGCATGGCCGCCAGAGTCACGGTCAGGAACGCGGGCAGAGTTTCGGTTCCGTTAAGATAGGCGCGGTTCAGACGATAGGCACTGTCGGCATAGTTCTGTTCCGGCGTCGCCCCTGGCGCCAGGCCCTTGCCCTGCTTGGCCAGCGCCGAGAACGGCGCCAGCAGCAGGACCACCAGCGTAAAGATCACCAGCGCGGCAATCGTGTGCGAGTATTCAGAATATACTTCCATCGGATCTACTCCGCCGCCATCGCACCCATACGGCCCGATTTGCGGGCCTTGATGCGGTCTTCGATTTCTTCGCGGAAGTTGCGGATCAGGCCCTGGATCGGCCATGCGGCCGCGTCCCCCAGTGCACAGATCGTGTGGCCTTCGACCTGCTTGGTCACCTCGAACAGCATGTCGATCTCTTCCAGCTCGGCCTCGCCGCGGACAAGGCGATCCATCACGCGCATCATCCAGCCCGTGCCTTCGCGGCAGGGCGTGCACTGGCCGCAGCTTTCGTGCTTGTAGAATTTCGATAGGCGCCAGATCGCCTTGATGATGTCGGTGGACTTGTCCATCACGATCACAGCCGCCGTTCCAAGCCCCGAGCCCAGATCGTTGCGCAGATAGTCGAAATCCATGATCGCATCGCGCATGTTCTCGCCGCGCACGCAAGGCACGGACGAGCCACCGGGGATCACGGCCAACAGGTTGTCCCACCCACCGCGGATGCCGCCGCAATGGGTCTCGATCAATTCTTCGAAGCTGATCGACATCGCCTCTTCGACCACGCAGGGGTTGTTGACGTGACCCGAGATCGCAAAAAGCTTGGTGCCCGCGTTGTTCTGGCGGCCGAAACCGGCGAACCAGTCGGCACCGCGGCGCAGGATCGTGGGCACGACGGCAATGGATTCCACGTTGTTCACCGTGGTCGGGCAGCCATACAGACCCGCCCCCGCCGGGAACGGCGGCTTCATGCGCGGCATGCCCTTCTTGCCTTCGAGGCTTTCCAGCAGCGCGGTTTCCTCGCCGCAGATATAGGCGCCGGCGCCGTGGTGCAGGAACAGGTCGAAATCCCAGCCCGAGCCGGCGGCGTTCTTGCCCAGCAGGCCGGCATCATAGGCCTCGTCGATGGCGGCCTGCAGCGCCTCGCGCTCGCGGATGTACTCGCCCCGGATGTAGATGTAGCAGGTATGCGCGTTCATCGCGAACGACGCGATCAGGCAGCCTTCGATCAGCGTGTGCGGATCGTGGCGCATGATCTCGCGGTCCTTGCAGGTGCCCGGTTCGGATTCGTCAGCGTTCACAACAAGGTAAGACGGACGGCCATCGCTTTCTTTTGGCATGAACGACCATTTCAGACCGGTCGGAAAGCCCGCGCCGCCACGCCCGCGCAATCCCGAATCCTTCATCGTCTGGATGATCCAGTCGCGCCCTTTAGCGATCAGGTCAGCGGTGCCGTCCCAATGCCCGCGGGCCTGGGCGCCCTTCAGCGTGCGCTCGTGCATCCCGTAGATGTTGGTAAAGATCCGGTCCTGATCCTTCAGCATCGCGTGTTACCTTTGGCTGTCCTGACGCATGCGCCAGAGTTGAAAAATGTTGACGCCCGCATAGATGAAAGCCGCGATCGCGGCGAAATCAAACAGCAGCGCATAGCGTCCCGGCAGTTCCAGCGCCGGGCCGATGAACAGGGTCACGGCAAGCCACATCAGCATGGTCACCGCGATGACCACGCCGATATGTCGGCCCTTGCGGGCGATGGCCTGTTCCTTGTCCTTGTCCATCACACTCCGATGCCCGTATCGGGCACCGTCTCTCAGTCTTCGTAAGTGCCTTCTTTCTTGGCACGTTTGGCAAATTCGGTTTCCTCGCCGGCCGCCAACTTGGCCGCCTGTTCGATCCAGCCGTCGCGTTCGATCCGGCCCTTGAATTTCAACCGTGCATCTACCCAGGCCACCTGTTCGGGCGTCCAGGCCGCGATCTGGTCATAGTGGTAAAAGCCCAGTTCGTTCAGCGTCTGCTCGAGCTTCGGGCCTACGCCCTTCAGCAGCTTCAGATCGTCGGGTTTGCCGCCACGAGGACCAGTCAGCGTTTCGGGCTGAGTCTCGGCGGTTGCGGGCCTAGCTGCGGCGCCCTCGGGCGAAGATGGCTCGGCCTTGGCGGATTTCCTGGGCGCGGCCTGACGGGCCGCGGGCTTGCCCGGGTCCGCCGCCTTGGGCGGCTTGGGCGCGGCTTTCGCGCCGGCGGCCTTGCCGTCCTTGCCCAGCCATGGCGTCAGGATCGGAACCTCGGTCCCATCGATGGGCTTGACCGTATCGCCCAGATCGGCGGCCAGTTGAACGCTGGCATTGTACTTGGACTTGCCGGCCTCGTACTCTTTCAGGCTGGTCAAGCCGCCGTTGGGCTCGGCAGCATAGCGGCCGTTCTGCGGCCCCGGAACCGGCACCTTGCCGGCAGCCAGATCATCGATGATGCGGGCAAAGCTCTCGGCGGTCAGATCCTCGTAGTAGTCCTTGCCGATCTGCGCCATCGGCGCGTTCGAGCATGACCCCAGGCATTCGACCTCTTCCCAGCTCAGCTTGCCGTCCGCCGACAGCTGATGAGGCTTGGGCGCGATCTTTTCGCGGCAGACCGCGATCAGATCCTCGGCCCCGCAGATCATGCAGGACGTGGTGCCGCAAACCTGAATATGCGCAACGGAACCAACTGGTTGCAGTTGAAACATGAAGTAGAAGGATGCAACTTCAAGCACCCGGATATAGGACATGTCCAGCATCTCGGCCACATATTCGATGGCCGGGCGGCTGAGCCAGCCCTCCTGCTCTTGCGCGCGCCACAGCAGCGGGATGACCGCGCTGGCCTGACGACCCTCGGGGTACTTGGTAATCTGAGCCTTGGCCCAGTCCAGATTGGCGGGCGTGAAGGCAAAGCTTTCGGGTTGTTCGTGGTGCAGGCGGCGGAGCATTAGCGGTCAATCTCTCCAAATACGACATCCATTGTGCCGATGATGGCGGCGACGTCGGCCAGCTGGTGGCCCTTGGCGACGTGGTCCATGGCTTGCAGGTGCAGATAGCCCGGCGCGCGCAGCTTGGCGCGGTACGGCTTGTTGGTGCCGTCGGCGACCAGATAGACGCCGAACTCGCCCTTGGGCGCTTCGACGGCGGCATAGACTTCGCCCGCCGGAACGTGGAAGCCTTCGGTGTACAGCTTGAAGTGATGGATCAGGCTTTCCATCGAGGTCTTCATGTCCGAGCGTTTCGGCGGGGTGATCTTGCCGCGCGCCAGAACGTCTCCGGGGCAGTCGCGCAGCTTGGAGATGGCCTGACGAATGATCGACACCGACTGGCGCATCTCCTCCATGCGGACGAGATAGCGGTCATAGCAGTCCCCATTCTTGCCGACGGGAATCTGGAACTCGAATTCGTCGTAGCATTCATAGGGTTGCGCGCGTCGCAGGTCCCAGGCCAGGCCCGATCCGCGCACCATCACGCCCGAGAATCCGTATTTCTGGATGTCATCCTCGGTTACGACACCGATATCGCAGTTGCGCTGTTTGAAGATGCGGTTCTCGGTCAGCAGGCCGTCGATATCATCCAGAACAGCGGGGAAAGCATGGCTCCAGGCCTCGATATCGTCAAGCAGTTCGGGCGGCAGGTCCTGGTGAACGCCACCGGGGCGGAAATAGGCGGCGTGCAGGCGGGCGCCGCAGGCGCGCTCATAGAACACCATCAGCTTTTCGCGCTCTTCGAAGCCCCATAGCGGCGGGGTCAGCGCGCCCACGTCCATCGCCTGCGTGGTCACGTTCAGCAGGTGGTTCAGGATGCGCCCGATCTCGGAATACAGAACCCGGATCAGCGAGGCGCGGCGCGGCACTTCGACCCCGGTCAGCTTTTCGATGGCCAAGCACCAGGCGTGTTCCTGGTTCATCGGCGCCACGTAATCCAGACGGTCAAAATACGGCAGGTTCTGCAGATAGGTCCGGCTTTCCATCAGCTTTTCGGTGCCACGGTGCAGCAGGCCGATATGCGGGTCGCAGCGTTCGACGATCTCGCCGTCCAGTTCCAGCACCAGACGCAGAACGCCATGGGCCGCAGGGTGCTGCGGGCCGAAATTGATGTTGAAGTTGCGGATCTTCTGTTCGCCCGTCAGAGCGTCTTCGAAGCCCTTGCCGCCATCCATCATCGTGTCTCTCCTGTCCGGGGATCAACCCCGGCTGTTCCGTTCGTGCCGGACCGGTCCGGCAAGCGAGGGCCTCAGCGCCGCCCCCGGTTTTTCTTTTTTGCCTCGGCCCGAACCCGGACCCTTTCGGCGTCTGCCGCTTTCACCGCCGCCCCGGCCAACAACGCGCCCAGAGCCCCAATTACAACCAGTTCTCCAAGCATCGTCAGCATCTCAGCGGCGCTCCAGTTCCTGCAGCTTCAGACCCATCCACCACAAAAGGGCGATCGTGCCGAAGGGAACCAGACAGGCCAGCGCCCAGTATTTGTTGATCCCGAAAAACGGCAGAAGCTTGACCATCGGGATTATGGTCAGCGCCGAAAGGATCAGCCACCAGATGCCGCCCATTTACTTGGTCTCCTGCTTTTCGTCCCCCGGCAGAATGTAATTCGCACCCTCCCACGGGCTCATGAAGTCGAACTGGCGGTATTCCTGAACCAGCGAGACTGGCTCATAGACCACGCGCTTCTGCGCCTCGTCATAGCGAACCTCGGTGTAACCGGTGGTCGGGAAATCCTTGCGCAGTGGGTATCCCCGGAACCCGTAGTCGGTCAGGATGCGCCGCAGGTCCGGGTGGCCCGAGAACAGGATGCCGAACATGTCGAACACTTCGCGCTCGAACCAGTTGGCGGACGGGTGCACATCGACGATCGAGGGCACCATCTCGTCCTCGCGGACCGAGACCCGCAGCCGGATGCGATGGTTCTGATACATCGAGAGGAAGTGATAGACGACGTCGAACCGCTTGGCCCGCTCGGGATAGTCCACGGCGGTGATGTCGACGAGTGTCGAGAATTTGCAGTTCTGGTCAGACTTCAGATACTCGACGAATTCGATCAGGTTCGACGGGGCCACATCGACGCTCAACTCACCAAAGCTGACGTCCCATGACAGGACGCAGTCGGGCCGCTTGATTTCGATCAGTGCGCCAAGTTCCTTGAGTGCTTCGCTCATCAGGGTTCCTCCTCAGCGCACGATGGTGCCGGTGCGGCGGATCTTGCGTTGCAACTGCAACAGACCATACAGCAGCGCCTCGGCGGTCGGCGGGCAGCCGGGAACGTAGATGTCCACCGGAACGATGCGGTCGCAGCCGCGCACCACCGAATAGGAATAGTGGTAATAACCGCCGCCATTGGCGCAGGATCCCATCGAGATGACATAGCGCGGCTCGGGCATCTGATCATAGACCTTGCGCAGAGCCGGCGCCATCTTGTTGGTCAGAGTGCCTGCCACGATCATCACGTCCGACTGGCGCGGGGATGCACGCGGCGCGATGCCGAAGCGTTCGGCATCGTAGCGCGGCATCGAGGTGTGCATCATCTCGACCGCGCAGCAGGCCAGGCCGAAGGTCATCCAGTGCAGCGAGCCGGTGCGCGCCCAGTTGATGATGTCCTCGGACGAGGTCAGCAGGAACCCTTTGTCCTGCAACTCGGCGTTCAGGGCCTGGGTGGCGACTTCCTTGTCAACGCCCGCGGTGTTTGCACCCGTCATCACTCCCATTCCAAGGCCCCCTTCTTCCATTCATAGGCAAAGCCGATGGTCAGAACGCCCAGGAACACCATCATCGACCAGAAGCCGACATCGCTGATATCCTTGAAGCCCACGGCCCAAGGAAACAGGAACGCAATCTCAAGGTCGAAGATGATGAACAGGATCGAAACCAGATAGAATCGGACATCGAACTTCATCCGCGCATCGTCGAACGCGTTGAACCCGCATTCATAGGCGCTGACCTTTTCGGGGTCGGGATTGCGGACTGCCAGAACGACGGCGGCCAGAATCAGGACGATTCCAAGGCCCACGGCGACGGCCAGAAACACCAGGATCGGGAGATATTCCCGCAACAGCTCTTCCACGAGTGGCTCCTTTCCTGCGCATCCCGAACGAGACGCGCCGTCAATTGGCGTGTTGACTGGACATTCTCTATCCGCGCGGGGTCAGAGGGTCAACCGAGCACAAGCGCGCATGGCACCGAATATTCGGCTTGCCAACGCCCAGCGCTGCACTTGGCGCAAGCCCTTGGCTTCAAATGGTCGCGGACGGTCAAACCTCACTATTCCATGAAGGTTTTCGCTTGTCGAAGAAAGCGCTGATTCCTTCATGCGCCTCGTCCGTTTCCCATCGGTCGACCAGCGCCCGGATCGTGTGGTCGATCACCGCGTCGTCGATGCGCGGCCCGAGGTCCCGAACCAACGCCTTGGCCGAGGCCACGGCGCCCGGCGCACAGGACAGATAGGGCTGCACTTCGGCTTCGATCGCGGCATCCA
Organism: Ruegeria sp. BHSC037; assembly: GCF_059613045.1. Classification (NCBI taxonomy): domain Bacteria; kingdom Pseudomonadati; phylum Pseudomonadota; class Alphaproteobacteria; order Rhodobacterales; family Roseobacteraceae; genus Ruegeria; species Ruegeria sp. BHSC037. The sequence continues at coordinate 231,233 of NZ_JBXWRT010000002.1, read as the reverse complement.
GCTCATCCGCCGGAACGGCCCGAGCGAGCAGGCCAAGATCCACCGCCTCGGCCGCGTCGAACAGACGGGCCGACATGAACACGCGCCGCGCGCGGGCCTCGCCCATGCGGGCGATGACATAGGGGCCGATGGTGGCCGGAATCAGCCCCAGCCGGGTTTCGGTCAGCCCCATCTTCAGGCTGTCCACGCCGACGGCCACGTCGCAGACCGCGGCCATGCCCACGCCACCGCCAAAGGCGTTGCCCTGAAGCGCGCCGATCAACGGTTTTTGCAGGGTGTTCAGGGCGTTCAGCATCTCGGCCAGCTTGCGTGCCTCGACAAAGCGGGTCTCGGGATCGGCGGCCATTTGGGCCTGCATCCAGCCCAAGTCACCCCCGGCGCAGAAGCTCTTGCCCGCGCCGGTCAGAACTACGACACGCACGTCGTCGGTTTTCCCCAGTTGCGCGGCGGCCTGGGTCAGTTCGGCGATCATCTGCGACGACATCGCGTTGTGTTTTTCCGGCCGGTTCAGCGTCAGCGTGGCAACCCCGCGCGGGTCGGTGGAGATCGAGATGGTCTCAAACATGTCAGCCTCTTATCCCGCCCGCATTGCGCGGGCCATTTCCGCCGCTTCGTTCAGCACGGCGGCGTCCAGTCCGGTGTCATAGCCCAGCCGCTCCAGATGCGCGGCCACGGCTTCGGTGGCCACATTCCCGGCCGCGCCCGGTGCGTAGGGGCAGCCACCCAATCCGCCCACGGCGGCGTCGAACACCCGGACGCCCAGCGCAAGAGACGCGTCGATATTGTCGATCGCGCGCCCGTTGGTGTCATGAAAATGCCCGGCCAAGCGGGTCGCGGGCACATATTCACGCACCGCCAGCAGCATCCGCGCGATGCTGTCGGGTGTCCCCTGCCCGATCGTGTCGCCCAGCGAGATCTCGTAACAGCCGTGCGAAAACAGCAGGTCGGCCACCTCGGCCACTTTGGCGGGTGGCGTCGGCCCGTCATAGGGGCAGTCGGTCACGCAGGAAACATAGCCGCGTACCGGCAGGTCGATATGGCGCGCCGCCTCGAGGATCGGGACGAACCGCTCGATGGATTCGGCGATGGTTGCGTTGATGTTGGCCTTGGAAAACCCCTCGGATGCCGAGGCAAACACCGCGATTTCATCCGCCCCGGCAGCCAGCGCGTCCTCATAGCCGCGCATGTTCGGGGTCAGCGCGGCATAGCGCACGCCGGGGGCGCGGGTGATCCCGGCCAGCACCTCGGCGCTGCCGGCCATCTGCGGCACCCATTTGGGCGAAACGAAACTGGCCACCTCGATCCGGCTGAACCCCGCCCGGCTGAGACAGTCGACCAGCGCGATCTTCTCGGAAACCGGGATTTCGCGCTTTTCGTTCTGCAGCCCGTCGCGCGGCCCCACTTCGAAAATCTCGACACGTTCCGCCATGGCGGTGCCCTCCTGTTCAGTCCCGGCCCGCCCCGTTCAGGGCGGGCGTTCAGGGTTTCAGTCGTCTTCCAGCCGGACCAGCGCCGCGCCGGCCTCGACCTGCGATCCGGCCTCGGCCAGAACCTCGGCCACGACACCGTCGCGGGCGGCCAGCAGCGAATGCTCCATCTTCATCGCCTCGAGGATGGCCAGCCGGTCGCCCTCCTTCACCGCCTGTCCTGGCGCGGCAAAAACCGCCTTGACCAGCCCAGGCATCGGCGCCTCGACCACTTTGGTGTCACCGGCGGCGCTGACGTCGCGGTCCAGCGGGTCCAGCACCTCGAAACTCACGCCATAGGCGTCGAACACGGTGACATCGTGGCCCGCAATCGCAACCGGCGGCATCGGCTGGCCGTCGATGATCCAGCGGCCGTTGACCCGTTCGGCGATCATGCTGGTCCCGCTAACCTGCCAGTCCTGTCGGTCCGGCCCTGCGACCTGGACGTCCAGTTCCAGAACCTCGCCGTCGCGCTTCATCTGAAGCGCGCGGTGCAGCGGGGCCCAGAGCGTAAACCCGGTATCCTCGGCGGGTTTGTCCAGTCCGGTCGCGGCCATCGCGGCCGCAACGGTCATTGCCGGGGTGACGGCGGTTTCGCGCACCAGATCGTCGAGATCGCGGCCGATCAACCCGGTATCGACATCGCCTGCCGCAAACCCGGCGTGCCGGGTCAGTGCGCCCAGGAAAGACAGGTTGGTGACGGTTCCCGCCACCTGCGTTTGGCGCAGCGCCCGGTGCAGTTGTCCCAGCGCCACCGCGCGGGTCGGGCCGTGCACGATCACCTTGGCGATCATCGGGTCATACCATGGGCTGATCGTGTCACCCGCCCGCACGCCGCTGTCGGCGCGGCAGCCATGCGGAAACTCCAGATGGGTCAGAGTGCCCGTCGCGGGCAGGAACCCTTTGGGTACGTCTTCTGCATATAACCGGGCCTCGAAGGCATGGCCATTGATCGACAACTCGCTCTGCTGTTTTGGGAGGCTTTCCCCCGCCGCAACCCGCAACTGCCATTCGACCAGGTCGATGCCGGTTATGGCTTCGGTCACCGGGTGTTCGACCTGCAGGCGGGTGTTCATCTCCATAAACCAGAAGCGGTCGGGGCGCAGACCGTCCGAGGCATCGACGATGAACTCCACGGTGCCTGCGCCCTTGTAGCCGATGGCCTCGGCCGCGCGCACGCCCGCCTGGCCCATCGCTTCGCGCATCTCGGGCGTCATTCCGGGGGCCGGTGCTTCCTCGATCACCTTCTGGTGGCGGCGCTGCAGCGAGCAGTCACGCTCGAACAGATGCACGGCATGGGTGCCGTCGCCAAAGACCTGAACCTCGATGTGGCGGGGCTTGGCCACGAATTTCTCGACCAGAACGGCATCATTGCCAAAGGCGGTCTTGGCCTCGCCCCGGGCACTGTCCAGGGCGGCCGCGAAATCCGCGGGTTTCTCGACCAGCCGCATCCCCTTGCCACCACCGCCGGCCACCGCCTTGATCAGAACCGGATAGCCGATCGTGTCGGCCGCACCGGCCAGATGCTCGGGGTCCTGGTTATCGCCGTGATAGCCGGGCACGACCGGGACGCCAGCCTGCTCCATCAACGCCTTGGCGGCATCCTTCAGACCCATTTTGCGGATTGCATCCGCCGAAGGGCCGATGAAGATCAGGCCCGCCGCCTGAACTGCATCTACGAAATCGGGGTTCTCGGACAGAAACCCGTACCCTGGGTGGATCGCCTGCGCGCCGGTGTCCAGCGCGGCCTGAATGATCACGTCGCCTTTCAGATAGCTGTCGGCCGGAGCCGCTCCGCCGATATGCACGGCCTCATCCGCCATCTGCACATGCTTGGCGGCCGCGTCCGCATCTGAATACACGGCAACGCAGGCCACGCCCATCTTGTGCGCGGTTTCGATGACCCGGCAGGCAATCTCGCCCCGGTTGGCGATCAGGATCTTGTCAAACATGGCCGTTACCCTTTCCCTGCCAGATCTTCCACAAGGCGAAACCGTTCGCAGACCAACTCCATCTTTGGGTCGAAGCCGCCGTTTCTTTCGAAATATCTACGATGATCCTCGCGCCAGCCTTTCAGGCTGTCGTTTTCGCCCTCGGCCAGGGCAAACGCCTCGTCCACCTCGCAATAGCGCCGGACCGTCACATCGACCGTTTCGATGACCAGCGCGGGCTGTCCGTCCCAGTCCAAAGCGATGTCGCGGCGGCCAACCTGCGGCATTGCCTCGCCACCCGCCGCAAAGGTACGCAACGCGCCACATGTCGCGGTCTTGCGCCCCGAGCGGACCAGAGCCAGCAAGTCGTCGCACAATGCCCGGCTGTCGCCGAACTGAAAGGTCTCGGCCCCCGGATATCTTTCTTTCAAGCTTTCCAGCATCGAACCGCCCCTTCTACATCCGGAACACGCCAAAGCGCGTGTCCTCGATGGGTGCGTTCAACGCGGCGCTCAGCGACAGGGCCAGCACGTCGCGGCTTTTGCGCGGGTCAATGATGCCGTCATCCCACAGCCGGGCAGAAGCATAGAGCGGGTGCGACTGCTCTTCGAACATCTCGAGCGTCGGGCGTTTGAATTCGGCCTCTTCCTCGGCCGACCATGTGCCGCCCTGCCGTTCGATCCCGTCGCGTTTGACCGTTGCAAGAACACCGGCGGCCTGCTCGCCACCCATGACCGAGATACGGCTATTCGGCCACGTCCACAGGAAACGGGGCTGATACGCGCGGCCCGCCATGCCATAGTTCCCGGCCCCGAAAGAGCCGCCCACCAGCATGGTGATCTTGGGCACGCTTGTGGTGGCCACGGCGGTCACCATCTTGGCGCCATGGCGCGCGATGCCTTCATTCTCGTACTTGCGGCCCACCATAAACCCGGTGATGTTTTGCAGGAAAACCAGCGGGATCTTGCGCTGGCTGCACAGTTCCACGAAATGCGCGCCTTTCTGCGCGGCCTCGGAAAACAGCACGCCGTTGTTGGCGATGATCCCGACGGGGCAGCCTTTGACATGGGCGAAGCCGGTCACCAGCGTCTCGCCGAACCGAGGCTTGAACTCGTCAAAACGCGAGCCGTCGACCAAGCGCGCGATCACCTCGCGGATGTCGTACGGCGTGCGCAGATCGGCCGGAACAACGCCCAGGATTTCCTCGGGGTCATAGGCCGGGTCTTCGGGGCTGGCCCAATCCACCGTCTGCGGCTTGTTCCGGTTCAACGAGCCAACGGCCCGGCGGGCCAGAGCCAGCGCGTGGGCATCATCCTCGGCCAGATAATCGGCCACACCCGAAAGGCGCGTGTGCACGTCGCCGCCGCCCAGGTCTTCGGCGCTGACGACCTCGCCCGTCGCCGCCTTGACCAGCGGCGGGCCAGCCAGAAAGATCGTGCCCTGTTCCTTGACGATGATCGTGACGTCGGACATGGCCGGCACATAGGCGCCGCCCGCGGTACACGAGCCCATCACCACAGCAATCTGCGGGATGCCCTTGGCGCTCATCCGTGCCTGGTTGTAGAAGATGCGGCCGAAATGGTCGCGGTCGGGAAAGACCTCATCCTGGTTGGGCAGGTTCGCGCCGCCGCTGTCGACCAGATAGATGCAGGGCAGATGGTTTTCCTCGGCGATCTCCTGCGCGCGCAGGTGCTTTTTGACCGTCATCGGATAATAGGTGCCGCCTTTCACGGTGGCGTCGTTGCAGACCACCATGACCTCTTGCCCCTGCACCCGGCCGATGCCCGCGATGACACCGGCACAAGGGGCCGCACCGTCATACATGCCATGCGCCGCCGTCGCGCCGATTTCGAGAAACGGAGAGCCCGGGTCCAGCAGGTTCGCCACCCGCCGCCGGGGCAGCATTTTGCCCCGCGACACATGGCGTTCGCGCGATTTCTCGCCCCCGCCCATGCGCGCGGCCTCGGCGGCGTCAGAGATCTGCGCCAACGCCTCAAGGTGCGCGGCACGGTTTTGCTTGAAGCCATCGGACGAGGGCAAAGCGGAAGATCGCAGCTTCATCTGGTATACTCTCTCAGAAATTCGCGAACGGGGTTTTCGCTGACGCCAAAGCTCTGCATGATGCGCGCATAGCCCTGCGACACGTTGCTGGAGCAGACGGTGTCCAGCTTCTTGATTTCCGGCTCTTCGAGGAAATCCTCAAGATCCCACATCGGAACCATGAAATAATATTCGAACGGCTGCATCTCGGCCGCCATTTCCATCGCCTCGACGGCCTTGTCCTGTTCTCCGCGGCACAGATAGGCCAGCGACAGGTTGCGATAGGCGCTCCCAAGGCTCTCATAGTCGTCGTCTGCCTCGTATTGGTTGACCGCGAGTTTGAGCCGCCCAACGACCTGACGACCGAAATACCCGTCATCCGCCTGCGCCTCAGGCAGGAACATCGCGACATAGGCCAGCTTCTCGTCATGCCAGCCATCGGTCTGCATCTCGTTGCTGAAGACGTCGTGCAGCATCCGGATTTCCGGTTCGTATTTCAGTGTGCCCTCCGAGTCGGCCACCGCATCCAGATAGTTGTCATAAAACGCGATCCTGCGTTTATCTTCGGCATCCAGCCTGGCGACCCGACCGGCGATCTTGCGCAATTCCGATATGGCCTCGTCCGGGTAGCCGTAAAAAATCAGCAGATCAGCCACTTGCAGTTTTTCGATGACGGCAACCTTTTCTTCGACCGCCTTGTCGATCGTGTCGCGCATCCAGGTTTCGAAATAGGTCTTTCCGGCCCAAAAGGCCCCAATAACCGCGATGACGGTCGCGCTGAACTCGACTCCGGTCCGGACGCTGGATTTATCTGCCATGGCACATCTCCTCGGACGCGCGACGTTTCAATTCCTTGCGAATGACTTTCCCCGTCACGGTCAAAGGCAAGTCTTGCACAAAAGCCACCTCTCGCGGGTAGGAATAATGTGCCAGACGGTCCTTGACCCAATCCTGTAGCTCTTGTTCCGAGGCCTCAGACCCCGGTTTCAGCACCACATAGGCCTTCACGATCTCGGTCCGCAGCGGGTCGGGTTTGCCGACCACGCCCACGGTGGCCACCGCCGGATGGGTCAGCAGGCAATCCTCGATCTCGGCCGGGCCGATGCGGTATCCCGCCGAGGTGATCACGTCATCCTCGCGGCCGACAAAGCGCAGATAGTCGCCCTCCCACACGCCGCGGTCACCGGTGACCAGCCAATCGCCGCGAAACTTCTCGGCCGTGGCCTGCGGGTTGTTCCAGTATTCCAGCAGCATCGAGGCCGAGCCACGCCGGATGGCCACATCACCCTCGGCGTCGGTCGGCTTGCCTGCGGCGTCGATCACCGCGACCTCGTGGCCCGGCACTGGCTTGCCGATACAGCCCGGGCGCGCGGGGAAATCCTCGGCACAGGACGAGACGACCATATTGCATTCGGTCTGGCCGTAGAATTCGTTGATCGTCAGGCCAAAGGCCCGCTGCCCCCACGCCAACATTTCCGCGCCGAGTGGCTCGCCACCCGAGGCCACGGACCGCAGGCCGGGGATATCTATATCCGCAGCCTTGAGTATCCGCAGCGCCGTGGGAGGAAAGAACACGTTGCGCACGCCGCCGCGCTTGATCACCTCCGCGCAGGCCTCGGGGGTGAACTTGTCGAGCCGCGCAGCGACGACCGGAATGCCCAGCGCCAGCCCCGGCATCAGGACGTCGAACAAACCGCCGATCCAGGCCCAGTCGGCCGGTGTCCACAGGCAGTCGCCCGCACGCAGGTGGTTGTGGCTGATGGACACGCCCGGCAGATGCCCAGTCAGCACTCGGTGCCCATGCAGCGCCCCTTTGGGCTTGCCCGTCGTGCCCGATGTATAGATCAGCACCGCCGGGTCCTCGGGACCGGTGTCAGCAAAATCCACGGCGGGCCCGTCCGCCCCCAGTTCTGACACGATCAGCGGCTGCGCCAGATCGCCCAGCATATCTGCGCCCTCGCCGTCGGTCAGCACATACCCGGCCCCCGCATCGCCGATGCGCGAGGCCAGGGCATCGCGCTTGAACAGCTTGAACAACGGCACCGAGATTGCCCCGATCTTCCAGATGGCCAGATGCGCGGCCGCGCACCACGGTGACTGACTGAGCAGCACGCCGACCCGGTCGCCGGGTTGCACTCTGCGGAGCAACCCGCGCGCCAGCCGATCGGTCATTTGTTCAAGTTCACCATAGGTGATCTCGGTCGTAACCACAGAAGATAGATCAAGGATAGCCACCTGCTCGGCTGGCTGCGAGAGGCACTGACGCGCCATGTTCAACCCGGGCGGAATCACCCAGCCCCCACCCCGGTGCAAACCTGGTATGCGTCTAGTGGGATGCAATGGATTTACCCCTTAATTTCTTATGCCTTGAACGTATTTTCTCAAACAAAACAAAAGGCAGATTTTGACTCAGATCAGTGTCCCGACCCGACCGACCTGAAACACTGGGCGCGTCAACTAACCCAAAGGCATGAAAATGAACAAGAAACTCGCCATCCTCGCGCTTTCCACCGCCGTCGCCGCCCTGTCGGCCCCCGCCTTCGCCCAGTCGGAGGGCGACTGGACCTTGGGTATCGGCGTCGGGTATCTGGACCCGAAATCCGACAACGGTACGCTGGCCGGATTTAGCACCGACATCGACTCGGACACCCGCCCGATCTTCACCGCCGAGTATTTCATCCGCGACAACTTGGGCATCGAGTTGCTGGCCGCAACCCCGTTCAAGCATGACGTCACGCTGGGCGGAAGCGTCGATGCCGGCAGCGTCAAGCACCTGCCGCCCACCCTGTCGCTGAACTATCACTTCCCGACCAACAGTGCCTGGAAGCCCTATGTCGGTGCCGGTCTGAACTACACCATCTTCTTCGACGAGGAATCGCCGCTGGGCGATCTCAAGGTCGACGACTCGTTCGGCGTGTCGCTGCAAGCCGGTCTGGACTACATGGTCACGGACAAGGGCGCGGTTCGCCTGAACGTCCGCTGGTTCGACATCGACTCGGACGTCACGCTGAACGGCGCGAACATCGGCAAGGCCGAGGTCGATCCGTGGCTGGTTGGCGTGTCCTACGTCCATCGCTTCTGATCCTTCGATCGGATACGCCTCGCCGTGACCTCGTCGGCGAGGCGTTTTTCTTCATAGCATCTCGTTCATCAACTCGCGGCCGATCAGCATCCGGCGGATTTCGCTGGTGCCCGCGCCGATCTCCATCAGCTTTGCATCGCGGAAGATCCGGCTGACCGCCGCATCCGACAGGAATCCGGCCCCACCCATCGCCTGCACCGCCTGATGGGCCTGAACCATCGCCTGCTCGGACGCATAGAGGCAGCACGCCGCCGCATCCTGCCGGGTCACGTCGCCCCGATCACAGGCCTTGGCCACCTCATAGATGTAGGCACGCGCCGAGTTCATCGCCGTGTACATATCGGCGATCTTGCCCTGCATCAGTTGGAAGGTTCCGATTGGCTTGCCGAATTGCTTGCGCTCGGCCATGTAAGGCATGATCTCGTCCAGACAGGCCGCCATGATTCCGGTACCGATCCCGGCCAGAACCACCCGTTCATAGTCGAGGCCTGACATCAGCACGGCGACGCCCTTGCCCTCTTCGCCCAAAACGTTCTCGAAGGGCACTTCGACATCTTCGAAGATCAGCTCGGCCGTGTTCGACCCGCGCATCCCCAGCTTGTCGAAATGGGGCGAGGTCGAGAACCCTTTCATCTCTTTCTCGATCAGGAAGGCCGTGATGCCCTTGGACCCGGCCTCCGGGTCGGTCTTGGCATAGACGACCAGCGTATCGGCATCCGGGCCGTTCGTGATCCAGTATTTGTTGCCGTTCAGGCGGTAATGGTCATTGCGCTTTTCGGCGCGCAGCTTCATCGAGACCACGTCCGACCCGGCACCCGCCTCGGACATGGCCAGCGCGCCCACATGGTCGCCCGAAACCAAGCGCGGCAGGTATTTCGTCTTCTGCTCTTCGTTGCCGTTCAGCTTGATCTGGTTGACGCACAGGTTGGAATGCGCCCCGTAGGACAACGAAACCGAGGCCGAGGCCCGCGCGATCTCCTCGACAGCCACGACATGGGCCAAGTAAGACATGCCCGCCCCGCCGTATTCCTCGGGCACGGTGATGCCCAGCAGCCCCAAGTCACCCATTTCCTTCCACAGTTCGTTGGGAAAGGCGTTGGTCTTGTCGATCTCGGCCGCCATCGGCTTGACCCGCTCCTGCGCCCAGCGGTGCACCATCTCGCGCAGCGCGTTCACATCTTCACCTAGATCGAATTGCATTGTCGCCGTGAACATCCGCGCTCTCCTCTCTCGCGTTAATGAACAGGTGTTCAATAAACTGATACAGACCTTTCCCCTCGCGGTCAATCATCGCGTGACCCAAATGAAAAAGCCGCCCCTCGGGTGGCTTTTGCAGGGTTCAGGCGTGCGCCGCATGGCGCACTCGATTGAATTATTGCTGGAAAACGGCGCCGACCTCGGCGCGGATGATGCCGGCAATCAGGCGGCAATCGTCCAGCGAGAAGGTCAGCGGAACGCGCATGTCGATGATCCCGCGCAGAATCCGGTCGGTCTCGGGCATCCGTTCCGACTCGGCATAACGCCAGCTGTCATAGCGCGAGGTAAACCCGGTTGGCTCGGCCCCGCCGAACCACTTCAACTCGACCCCGCGATCGGCGCAGCGCCTCAAAACCTCGGCGATCTGCTCAGACGCCCAATCCAGCAGAAGGAACTGGATCGACGAGCCTACATATCTTTCCTCCGCAGGCCGCTCGACGATGGTCAGGCCGGGCGTGCCGCGCAGGCCCGCCTCGATCTCGGCATAGCGTTCGTTCCAGCGCCGTACCTGCTGGTCCAGATTGCGCAACTGGGGGCGCAGGATCGCGGCGCGCAGATTGTCCATCCGCCCCGACACGTTTGGCGTGGTGTACTTGATCCGCTCGAACACCTCGGGGCCCGGTGCCGCAAGGTGGCGTTCATACAGCATATAAGAGCCCGACAGCATCGTGGCCTTGGCCGCCAGCATCTCGTCATCGGTGATCAACAGACCACCCTCGCCCGAGTTCACATGTTTGTAGGTCTGGCAGGAATAGCAGCCGATCGCTCCCTGCCGGCCGGACAACTGCCCACGCCAGGCGGCGCCCATCGTGTGGGCGCAATCCTCGATCACCGTCACCCCGGCTGCGTCGCACATCTGCATCAACCGGTCCATGTCACACAGATGCCCGCGCATGTGGCTGAGCATCAAAACCTTGGCGCGGTCCAGCTTGGCCGCCAGATCGTCCAGATCGATGGTCAGCCCCTCGGTCACGCCCACAAAAACCGGGCGCGCATTGACCGAAGCAATCGCCCCCGGCACAGGGGCCAGCGTGAAGGCGTTGGTCAGAACCGCGTCCCCCGGCTGGACACCCACGGCACGCAGGGCCGTGGCCAGCGCATAGCCGCCCGACGACACGGCCAGACAGTATTTCGCCCCCATCTGCACGGCAAATTCCTGTTCCAGAAGGGCGGTTTCGCTCACCTCTCCGGGGGCCACGTTGTAGCGGTGAAGCCGCCCGTGGCGCAGAACGGCCAGCGCCGCCTCGATCGCCGCGTCGGGGATTGGCTCCTGCTGGGTGAAACTGCCAGAAAATCGCTCGGTCATGGCGTCGTTTGTGGGGCCAGTCGCAGCGCGGGTCAAGAGATCAGGCCGCCGCGCCCACAAGCTCGGCGACGATTGCGGGCAGATCGTCGAAATGGTGCAGCAGCGCCTCGGGCTGCAGCGCAGCCATGTCATCGCCTGACGGGCCGAAGGTCACAAGGATCGACGGCACCCCGGCGGCACGGGCCGTGTTCCTGTCGGTATCCGAGTCGCCCACCAGGATGCAGTGGTCGGGATGTCCCCCGGCCCGGCGCGCGGCTTCACGCAGCGGCGCGGGGTCGGGCTTGCGCACCGGCAGCGTATCCGCCCCCACCAGCGAGCCGAATAGCGCCCGCGCGCCCAGCCGTGTCATCAGCAGCTCGGCCAGCGCCTCGGGCTTGTTGGTGCAGATGCCGACACCGTATCCGGCGGCTTTCAGCGCTTCGACCGCCTGCAGCGCGCCGGGATAGAAGGTGGTGTGGGTGTCGATAGCCTGTCCATAGGCCTCGAGCAGGACCGGGTAATAGGCGTTCACGGTCTCTTCGTCATAGGCGCCCACGCGTTTCAGCCCATGGGTCAGCATCATCCGCCCGCCGCGCAAAGCCACCGCAGCATCCCGCCCGTGCACCAGCACATCACCATGCCCCATCTGCCGGAAACAATGGTTCGCCGCCGCCAGCAGATCGCCCGACGTATCGGCCAAAGTCCCGTCCAGATCGAAGATGACCGTGCGCATTTTGTCTCCTTGCTCGGCAGTTTTCCGCCATGTCGTGTTGCAAACGGCAATCTTGTTTGATGGCCGAACGGCTTGCGCCCCTGCCCCCAGCGGATAAAACGGACCGCGACAAAACAAAAGAGAAAACGCATTCATGAGCACTGCCCTTGTCATCCTTGCCGCCGGAAAAGGCACCCGGATGAATTCGGACATCCCAAAGGTTTTGCACCCGATCGCCCAGGTTCCGATGCTGGTGCACGCCATGCGCGCCGGTTCGGTCCTGGCACCCGAACGCACGGTCATCGTCACCGGCCACGGCTCGCAGGCGGTGGCCAAGGTCGCGCAGGCCGAGGATGAAGACGCGCGCATCGTCGTGCAGGACCAACAGTTGGGCACCGCCCATGCCGTCGCCCAAGCGCGCGAGGCGCTGGACGGGTTCATCGGCGACGTGGTCGTTCTGTACGGTGACACCCCGTTTCTGCAGCCCGACACGCTGGAGCGCATGATCGCCGCGCGGGCTGACAACGATCTGGTGATCCTTGGCTTCGAGGCCGCCGACCCGGCCCGGTACGGCCGTTTGGTGATGAACGGCGACGCCCTGGAGCGGATCGTCGAGTTCAAGGATGCTTCAGATGAAGAACGCGCCATAACCTTCTGCAACTCAGGCCTTCTGGCCTGTGACGCGGGCACCCTGTTCGACCTGATCGACGCGGTCGGAAACGACAACGCCTCGGGCGAATACTATCTGACCGACGTGGTCGAGATCGCGCGCGACCGCGGCCTGAAGGTCACCGCCGTTTCGTGCGACGAGGCGCAGACGCTGGGCGTGAACTCGCGCGCTGATCTGGCCGCCGCCGACGCCGTGTTCCAGGCCCGCGCCCGGGCCGAGCTGCTGGATCTTGGCGTCACCCTGATGGCCCCCGAGACGGTCTATCTGGCGGCCGACACGGTGATCGGTCGCGACACGGTGATCGAACCCAACGTGGTCTTCGGCCCCGGTGTCACCGTCGAAAGCGGCGCGACGATCCGGGCGTTTTCGCACCTGGAAGGCTGCCATGTCAGCCGCGGCGCCATAGTCGGCCCTTATGCCCGGTTGCGCCCTGGGGCGGAACTGGCCGAGAACACGCGTATCGGCAATTTCGTCGAGATCAAGAATGCCCAGATCGACGAGGGCGCCAAGGTCAATCACCTCAGCTATGTCGGCGATGCCTCGGTCGGCGCGGGCACGAATATCGGCGCGGGCACCATCACCTGCAACTATGACGGCGTGATGAAGCACCGCACGACGATCGGCGAGAACGTCTTTGTCGGTTCGAACACTATGCTGGTGGCCCCGGTCACCGTGGGCAGCGGCGCGATGACGGCCACCGGCACCATCGTGACCCGCGACGTCGAACCCGACGCCCTGGCGGTGGGTCGCGCCAAACAGGAAAACAAGCCGGGCTATGCCCGCAAACTGTTCGAGATGCTGAAGTCGAAAAAGGCACGCCGGGACAAGGGAGCCTGAGTAAATGTGTGGAATTGTTGGCGTATTGGGCAAGCACGAAGCGGCGCCCATTCTGGTCGAAGCACTGAAACGGCTGGAATACCGCGGCTATGACAGTGCTGGCATCGCAACCGTAAACGGCGGCAAGCTGGGCCGTCGGCGCGCGGTGGGAAAGCTGGTCAATCTCAGCGACTTGCTGGTGCATGACCCCCTGCCTGGTAAGTCGGGCATCGGGCACACGCGGTGGGCGACCCATGGCGCACCCTCGGTCAGCAACGCGCACCCGCATCAGGCCGGACCGGTTGCCGTGGTCCACAACGGCATTGTCGAAAACTATCGCGAGCTGCGGGCCGAACTGGCTGAGAACGGAATCGATTTCCAGACCGAGACCGACACCGAAACCGTCGCGTTGATGACCGAATTCTACATGAAATCGGGGCTGGGCCCGGTGGAGGCCGCCTTCAAGACCATCGACCGGCTGCAAGGCGCCTTCGCGCTGGCCTTCCTGTTCGACGGCGAGGATGACCTGATCGTCGCCGCCCGCAAGGGCTCGCCGCTGGCCATCGGGCACGGGGATGGCGAGATGTTCGTCGGCTCGGACGCCATCGCGCTGGCGCCGCTGACCGACCGGATCACCTATCTGGAGGAAGGCGACCGCGCCGTGGTCACCCGCAATTCGATCGAGATCCGCAACGAGGCGGGCGAAATCGCAAATCGCGAGATCCGCAAGATCCAGCTGGATCAGACCCGAACCGACAAGGGCGGACACAAGCATTTCATGGCCAAGGAAATCGCCGAACAGCCGGTGGTGGTGGCCGAGGCGATCCGCTCGTACCTGCCCACCGGCAGCGACTGGGTGGTTCTACCGGATGCGGATCTTGATTTCTCCAAGCTGGACCGCCTGACCATGGTGGCCTGCGGCACGGCCTTCTATGCCTGCCTGACCGCCAAATACTGGTTCGAGCAACTGGCCCGGATGCCCGTAGAGGTCGATATCGCCAGCGAGTTCCGCTATCGCGAACCGCCAATCACTGACCGCACGCTGGCGCTGTTCGTCAGCCAGTCGGGCGAAACCGCCGACACCCTAGCCGCGCTGCGCTATTGCGAGGGCAAGGCTGACAAGATCGTGTCGGTGGTCAATGTCCCCGAAAGCTCGATCGCGCGGGAAAGCGACGTGGCGCTGCCCATCCATGCCGGGGTCGAGATTGGCGTTGCCTCGACCAAGGCCTTCACCTGCCAGCTGAGCGTTCTGCTGATGCTGGCGCTCAAGGCCGCGGCCGACCGGGGCACGCTGGACGACGATGCGCTGGCCGATCACGCCGCCGCGCTGCGCGGCCTGCCGACGCTGCTGAACGCCGCGCTGGACCAGGAGGAGGCGATCCGGAAATCCGCGCAGCGCCTGTCCGAGGCGCGCGACGTCTTGTTCCTCGGACGCGGCCTGATGTACCCGCTGGCCCTCGAAGGCGCGCTGAAACTCAAGGAAATCAGCTATATCCACGCCGAAGGCTATGCCTCGGGCGAGCTGAAGCATGGCCCCATCGCCCTGATCGACAAGCACATGCCGGTGGTGGTGATGGCCCCGCGCGATGCGGTGTTCGACAAGACCGTGTCGAACATGCAAGAGGTCATGGCGCGCAAGGGCAAGGTCATTCTGGTCTCGGACGACGACGGGATCGCCGATGCCAAAGACGGGGTCTGGAGCACGATCCGTATGCCGCATGCCCACGCCTCGGTCGCGCCGATCCTGTATTCGGTGCCCGCGCAGCTGCTGGCCTATCACACGGCCGTCGCCAAGGGCACCGATGTGGACCAGCCGCGTAACCTGGCGAAATCCGTCACGGTCGAGTAAGCCGTCATGCCGGAAAGCCCTCTGGACCAGATCAAGGCGCATGCCGACCCGGACCGGGCCACCCAGATGGCGGCCTATCACAAGGTCGATCGCCCCTATCTTGGGGTACCGAACCCAGTGCTGAATGATCTGACCAAAAGCTGGCGGCAGCAGATGGACGTAGACGCCCGTGTCGCGCTGGCCGATCAGCTGTGGCAGACCAACATCCACGAGGCGCGGCTGGCCGCCGCCAAGCTGCTGACGCAGGCGCGCATCCGCCCCGATCAGGCGGTTTGGGACCTGCTGCAAATCTGGCTGCCCGATTTCGACGCCTGGGCGGTCGCCGATCATGCCAGCATGGCCATGCAAAAGCGCCTGTGGGCTGACCCTTCGCGGCTGGATCAGGTCGAAAGCTGGACCAACTCGGATCACATGTGGACCCGACGCGCGGCACTGGTCGCCACCCTGCCCTGGACCAAGCAGAACCACCCCAAGCCCGAAGATCTGCAGCGCCGCGACCGTATTCTGAGTTGGGCCGCCGGCTATGTCCCCGATCGCGACTGGTTCATCCAGAAGGCGGTGGCCTGGTGGCTGCGCGACCTGTCGAAACATGACCCCGACCGGGTCCGGGCGTTTCTGGCCGCGCACGGTGATGCGATGAAGCCCTTTGCTCGCAAAGAGGCCGGCAAGTACCTGAAAAGTCAATCGGAATAGACGTCCAGCTCGACCAGCTCGTCAAACGGTACCAGCAGAGCGCGCATCGCCTCGAGCGAGAGCCGCCCGCCGCCGCCCTCGGGGCCCGACGCGGGAACCAGCGTCACATAGGCCTGCGCCCCGGTCTTCGTCACCACGACCCTGCCATTCCGCTCGACCCGCACCAATGGCGTTTCCAGCCAGCGCCCCGGTTTGTTCGGATCGCCTAGCCCCGCGATCGTGCGTTTCGCACCGCTCCAACCGGGTTGCGCCGCCGCAACGGGCTGTGCCGCGACGACCTCGGTTTCCGTGACCACCGCATCCGGTTTAACGGTCGGCGTTTCTGGCGACCGGTCCAAGGTCTGCCGCACCGCATCGCAGCCGGTCAGAAACGCAGGAAGGAGGATAAACAGGTATCGCATGCAACCAACCTACCCCTGCCCGCGCCCGTGTTCCACCCCTCGAGCGCAGTTGCGACTTGCCGTATCGCATTACCCGCTTTACCTAT
Source organism: Ruegeria sp. BHSC037 (assembly GCF_059613045.1). Taxonomy (NCBI): domain Bacteria; kingdom Pseudomonadati; phylum Pseudomonadota; class Alphaproteobacteria; order Rhodobacterales; family Roseobacteraceae; genus Ruegeria; species Ruegeria sp. BHSC037. Next base: position 214,945 of record NZ_JBXWRT010000002.1, on the reverse strand, counting down.
TGAGCATGACTGCTCCGCTGATCGATCCGTTTGCCCGCGCAATCACCTATCTCCGCGTCTCCGTCACGGACCGCTGCGATTTCCGCTGTGTCTATTGCATGTCGGAAAACATGACCTTTCTGCCCAAGAAAGAGCTGCTGACGCTGGAAGAACTGGACCGGATGTGCTCGACCTTCATCCGGCTGGGCGTGGAAAAACTGCGGATCACCGGGGGCGAACCGCTTGTGCGCCGTGGGATCATGAGTTTCTTCGACTCGATGACCCGGCATCTGGACAGCGGCGCGCTGAAAGAGCTGACACTGACCACCAATGGTTCGCAACTGGCCCGGTTCGCCGACGACCTGTATGCCGCCGGGGTGCGGCGGGTGAATGTCTCGCTCGACACGCTGGACGAAGACAAGTTCGCCCAGATCACCCGCTGGGGGCGGCTGAAACAGGTCTTGGGCGGAATCGATGCCGCGCAGAAGGCGGGGTTGCGCGTGAAGATCAACGCGGTGGCCCTGAAAGGGTTCAACGAGGAAGAACTGCCCAAGATCACACGATGGTGCGCCGAGCGCGACATGGACCTGACCTGGATCGAGGTCATGCCCATGGGTGACATCGGCAACGAGGATCGGCTGGATCAATACTGGTCGTTGAAAGACGTGCGGGCCGAGTACGAAAACCACTATACTGTTACCGATCTGGCCGAGCGCACGGGCGGCCCGGCGCGCTATGTCCGGTTGGAGGAAACCGGGCAGAAGATCGGCTTCATCACACCGCTTAGCCATAATTTCTGCGAAAGCTGCAACCGGGTACGCCTGACCTGTACGGGCGAGTTGTACATGTGCCTGGGGCAAGAGGACATGGCCGACCTGCGCGCGCCCCTGCGCGACCACCCCGACAGCGAAGAGCCGTTGGAACAGGCGATCCGGGCGGCGATCACCCTCAAGCCCAAGGGCCATGATTTCGACTATTCCCGCCAAAAGATCGATGGCCAGATGAGCCGTCACATGAGCCACACGGGCGGCTGACATGTCAGACTTGTCGGGGCGACCCACGGCGCTGTACCGCGTGTACTGCGCGCTGACATCCCTCGCCATGCCGCTGGCCTGGCGCACCGTTCGCGCCAAGCTGCAGTCGGCGGGTGTTTCTGAAATCCGTCAGCGCGAGCGGCTGGGCCATGCGAGCCAGCCCCGCCTCGACGGTCGGCTGATCTGGTTTCATGCGGCCAGCGTGGGTGAGAGCCTGTCGGTTCTGAGCCTGATCAAGCGCATGAGCGAACGGATCGACGATGCGCAGTTCCTGATCACCTCTGGCACCCCGACCTCGGCTTCGCTGGTGGAAAAACGTCTGCCGCCGCGCACCCGCCACCAATACCCCCCGCTGGACAGCGCCGGCCCGGTGGCGCGGTTTCTGGATCACTGGCGGCCCGATGCCGGCGTCTTTGTCGAAAGCGAGATCTGGCCACGACTGATCGTCGAGACCGCCCGGCGCGGGACGCCCCTGGCCCTGCTGAACGCACGCCTGTCCGAGAAATCGGTGGCCGGGTGGAAGAAGCGCCCCGACACCGCCCGCTATGTCCTGAGCCAGTTCCGCCTGTTCCTGACGCAAAACGACCGCACGGCCGCAAACCTGATCGCCATGGGGGCGCCCGTCGATCGGGTGCAACCCGGAACCAACCTCAAGGCCATGTCCGATCCGCTGCCGGTGGATCAAGACATGCTGACGCAGATCCGCGCCCAGATCGGCGCGCGGCCGGTCTGGATCGCCAGCTCGACCCATGCAGGCGAGGAAGAGACCGTTCTGGCCGCCCATGCCGAATTGCTGAACCGCTGGCCCGATCTGCTGCTGCTGCTGATCCCCCGTCACCCTGAACGGCGGGGCGAGGTCTGCGCCCTTGTTGATGCTGCGGGTCAAAGCCACGCCCTGCGTAGCGCCGGGCAGCCGATCACCCGCGACACACAGGTCTATGTGGCCGATACGCTGGGCGAAACCGGAACGTGGTACGCATTGTGCCCGATCGTTTTTCTGGGCGGGTCGCTGAAAGAGATTGGCGGCCACAACCCGTTCGAACCCGCACAGGCCGGGGCCGCGGTGATCACCGGACGGGGTTACTACAATTTCGCCGAGACATTTGCCCCGCTGGTGGACAGCGGTGGCGCGGTCGAAGTGTTCTCGGCCTCGGACCTGAGCGGGGCAGTCGCGCTTTGGCTGTCGGACAGATCGGCGCTGGCAGCAGCGCAAGCGGCGGCGCAGTCCTGCGTGAATACCCAGAAATCGGCTCTGGATGCGGTTGTTGATACGCTATGCGACAAACTGGGCCTCGAGGACGCAGGCCCCTGACCGCAAACGGCAGCGGGGGCCTGCGCCCCCGCTACGGAATCAGGCTGCGGGCATCCGCTGTTCGACGATCTCGGCCCACCAACTGCACCCGGCAGGGATCGCCTCGTCGTTGAAATTGTATTCCGGGTGGTGAACCATCGCCGTATCGCCATTGCCGACCAGGATATAGGCTCCGGGGCGCTCTTCCAGCATGTAGGCAAAATCCTCGCCGCCCATGACCAACGGTGCGACCTCGCAATCGCCCGAGACCGACTTGGCCACTTGGGCCGCAAAATCGGTCTGTTCGTCACTGTTCACCATGACGGGATAGCCGCGCATGTAGGTCACGTCGGCAGTGCCGCCGAACGTGGCCGCGACGCCCGCGCAGATTTCCTTGATCCGCTTTTCGGCCAGGTCGCGCATTTCGCTGCTCATGGTGCGTACGGTGCCCTTGATCTGCACCTTCTGCGGGATCACGTTGAACGCCTTCGACGAGGTCTCGAACGAGGTGACCGAGACGACGACCTGATCGATCGGATCGGCATTGCGCGACGCGATGGTCTGCAATGCCAGAACGGCCTGCGCCGCCATTACGGTCGTGTCCACCGTCTCGTGCGGCTTGGCTGCGTGCCCGCCCCGCCCCTCGAAAGTGATGTCGAACTGGTCGGTCGCCGCAAAGAAAGCCCCCGGCCGGATCGAAAAGCTGCCGACCGGCTTGCCCGGCCAATTGTGCATCCCGTAAACCTCCTGGATGTTCCAGCGGTCCATCAGGCCGTCCTCGCACATCTCGCGGCCGCCACCTCCGCCCTCTTCGGCGGGCTGGAAGATCACCACCACGGTGCCATCGAAGTTGCGGGTCTCGGCCAGGTATTTCGCCGCGCCGAGCAGCATGGCGGTATGTCCGTCATGGCCGCAGGCATGCATTGCCCCCGGTGTTTTCGAAGCATAGTCGAGGCCCGTCGCCTCGTGGATCGGCAGCGCGTCCATGTCGGCCCGCAGGCCGATCACCCGGCCCTTGGTGTCGGCCTTGCCTTTGATCACGCCGACCACCCCGGTGCGGCCAATCCCCGTGACCACTTCGTCGCAGCCGAATTCCTTCAGCTTTTCCGCCACCACCGCGCTGGTGCGGTGTGTTTCGAACAGGATTTCGGGGTTTTCGTGCAGATCTCGTCGCCATGCGGTGATTTCGTCCTGCAATTCGGCAAATCGGTTCTTGACTGGCATTTTCGTCTTCTCTCTCCTTCAAAGCCTCAGGCCGCCGGCATCCGGCTTTCGACCATTTCGGCAAACCATGAGCATCCAATCGGAATGATTTCGTCATTGAAATCGTATTCAGGGTGATGCAGCCCGGCGCTGTCACCATTGCCCAGAACTATGAACGCACCCGGCCGTTCCTGCAACATGAACGAGAAATCCTCGCCGCCCATTACCATCGGTGCCTCGAGGCAGCTGCCGCCCACGGCGATGGCTGCTGCCTCGGCGTGCTGTGTGGGCACTTCGGCGTTGATCGTCACCGGCACGCCACGGGTATAGGTTACCTGCGCAGTTCCGCCCATCGCGGCCGCGACGCTCTGCGTCACCTCGGTCAGGCGGCGCTCGATCAGGTCGCGCATCTCATTGGAATGGGTACGCACCGTGCCACGCACGCGCGCCGATTGCGGGATCACGTTGAACGCGGTCGAAGATGTCTCGACCGAGGTGACTGACAGCACCGCCTGCAGAGTCGGATCGGCGTTGCGCGCCACGATGGTCTGCAGCGCCACCACAAGGTGCGACAGCATGACGGTGGTGTCCACCGTTTCGTGCGGCTTGGCCGCATGCCCGCCGCGCCCTTCCAGATGGATGTCGAACTCGTCCGCCGCCGCCAGCAACGGCCCCGAGCGGATGGCGAATTGCCCCGTGGGCAGGCCCGGCACGTTGTGCATGGCATAGACCTCCTGGATGCCAAAACGGTCCATCAGCCCGTCCCGACACATCGCTTCGGCGCCGTTCCCGCCTTCTTCGGCCGGTTGAAAGATCACCACCGCCGTGCCGTCGAAATTGCGTGTCTCGGCCAGGTATTTCGCGGCCCCTAGAACCATTGCCGTATGTCCGTCATGGCCGCAGGCATGCATGGCCCCCGGCGTTTGCGAGGCATAGTCCAGCCCGGTCTGCTCCTGCATGGGCAGCGCGTCCATGTCGGCCCGCAGGCCGATCACCCGGCCCTGGGTGTCGACCTTGCCTTTGATCACGCCGACCACGCCGGTGCGGCCAATCCCCGTCACCACCTCGTCGCAGCCGAATTCCTGCAGCTTTTCCGCAACCACCGCGCTGGTGCGGTGGGTGTCGTACAAGATCTCTGGGTTCTGGTGAATGTCACGCCGCCACGCGGTGATTTCGGGATGCAATTCGGCAAAACGGTTTCTGACGGGCATGCACGTTTCCTCCACTACCAGCATCCAAGCCTAAAGCCTTGGGCTGGGACAAAAAAATCAGGCGGCCAGTTTCTGAACCAACCGCTGCATGAATTGGTGCCCGGCATTGAACTGGGCAACGGTTATGAATTCGTCGGGCTTGTGCGCCTGGGCGATGTCGCCCGGCCCGCAGATCACGGCCGAATAGCCGGCCTCCTGGAACTGCCCCGCCTCGGTGCCATAGCTGACGACATGGGTCGCGTTGTCGCCGGTCAGCGAGCGGACCAGAGCCTCGGCCTCGCCCTCGGGTTCGGGGACCAGCGCGGGAACAGCAAAGCTGGGCGTCACGTCGATCCGCGTCTCGGGGCGGACCTGCTGCATCCGCGCCTCGACCGCGCGCACCTGCGCAAAATAGGCGTCGCGCCATGCGGCGGCACTTTCGCCGGGCACCACGCGGAAATCCATCATGAACCAGCAATCCTTGGCCGTGATGTTATGCGCCGTCCCACCCCGGATCATGCCCACATGGCACGTCGTCCAAGGGGGGTCGAACACCGCCGCCAGCGCGCCGGGTTGCGCGGCCATGTTCTTCGCATTCTGCTGATTGGCCCAGTCGATCAAGGGGGCCGCCTGCATGATGGCATTCACCCCTTCGTGCAGGCGCGAGCTGTGGACCTCGTAGCCCACCACATGCGTGTCATAGCCATAGCTGCCTTTGTGCCCGGTCACCGCCTGCATCATCGACGGTTCCCCCACGATCACCGCCGAGCCCCTGGGCAGAACCTTCTGCATCGCCGCGATCATCGGCGGAGCGCCGGTACAGCCGACCTCTTCGTCAAAGCTCAACGCCAGTTGCAGCGGGCGAGCCACGCCCGCGTGATGCGCCTCGACCAATGCCCAGATCGCCAGCGCGTCGAACCCTTTCATGTCGCAGGTGCCGCGCCCGAAATACTTGCCTTCGCGCTCGGTGACCGTGAAGGGATCGCTGTCCCAGGCCTGCCCGTCCACCGGCACCACGTCGGTATGACCTGACAGAACGACGGCACCTTCGTCCCAAGGCCCGACATGGGCAAACAGAGCCGCCTTGTGCGGCTGGTCGGGATCGGGCCAGCGGTGGGCTTCGATGCCATGACTTGCCAGATAGTCCCCGACCCAGTCGATCAGAGGCAGGTTGCTGTCGCGGCTGACCGTCGGGAACGCAATCAGCCGCGTCATGATCTCGAGCGGTGTCAGGCGCCGCGCCATCGGGATCAATACCCGCTGTCGGTGGTCAGAATGAAATGCCCCGGCTCGACCTCACGGTATTCAGACGGCGCGGGCTGATAGTCGATCGGATGAATGGGCGACGGGATCGGTTTGAAATTCAGGTCTTTTTCCGATTTCCGCTGGTTCGGGTCCGCGATCGGCACCGCCTTCATCAGCGCCTGGGTATAGGGATGCTGAGGGTTCTCGAACACCCGCGCCCGCGGGCCCAGTTCGACGATCCGGCCCAGATACATCACCCCGACATGGTGGCTGACGCGTTCAACCACGGCCATGTCGTGGCTGATGAACAGATAGCTGAGCCCCAGTTCGGACTGCAGTTCCATCATCAAGTTTAGCACCTGCGCCTGCACCGATACGTCTAGTGCCGAAACGGCCTCGTCGGCGATGATCAGCTTGGGGTTCAACGCAAGGGCGCGCGCGATGGCGATACGCTGGCGCTGGCCGCCCGACATCTCGTGCGGGTACCGGCGCATGAAGCTGCGCGGCAGGTGCACCTTGTCGAACAGCTGCGCCACACGGTCCTGCAATTCCGACCCCGAGGCCACGCCATAATTGCGCATCGGCTCGGCGACCTGATCGACCAGCTGCATCTGCGGGTTCAACGAGGCGAACGGGTCCTGAAAGATCATCTGCATGTCCAGCCGGGCCTTGCGCAGGCCCTTCTGGTCCAGTTTCATGATGTCGACGCCATCGAGGTCCACCTCGCCCGACAGCGGCTCGACCAACCGCAGGATCGACCGCCCCGCCGAGGACTTTCCGCAGCCGGATTCACCGACCAGACTCAGCGTCTGACCCCGGTTCAGAGTGAACGATACATCCTCGACCGCGTGCACGTTCGAGATCGTGCGGCGCAGCAGCCCACCCTTGACGGGGAAGCGCGTGGTCAGGTTGCGGACCGTCAGCAGCACGTCCTCGGTTCCGGGAATCGGAGCGATGTTCTGGCCCTCGACTCCCAGCAGCTTCATCGGTTCGGGCGCGGATTTGCCACGCATCTCGCCCAGCTTGGGCACCGCGGCCAGCAAGGCCTTGGTGTAGTCGTGTCGGGGGTTTTCGAAAATCTCGGTGACGGTGCCCTCTTCGACCTTGTTGCCGCGATACATGACCACGACGCGGTCGGCCATCTGGGCGACCACGGCCATGTCATGGGTGATGAACATGACCGCCGTGCCGGTTTCGCGCTTGAGCCGGTCCATCAGGGCCAAGATCTCGGCCTGGATCGTCACGTCCAGTGCCGTCGTCGGCTCGTCGGCGATCAGCAGGCGCGGCTCGCAGGCCATCGCCATGGCGATCACCACCCGCTGTCGCATCCCGCCTGACAATTCGTGCGGGTACTGTTTGAGGCGCCGCTCGGGCTCGGGGATGCGGACCTGCTTGAGTAGCTCCAGCGCGCGCGCCTCGGCCTGTGCCTTGGACATGTTTTTGTGGATCCGCAGGCCCTCGGTCAGCTGTCGGCCCACGGTGAAGACCGGGTTCAAAGCGGTCATCGGTTCCTGGAAGATCATCCCGATCTCGTTGCCGCGAATCTGCTTCATCAGGTCCTGATCGGACTTGGCCAGATCCAGCTTGCGCCCGTCGCGTCGGTCGAACAGCAGTTCGCCCCCCGCGATCTTGCCGCCGCCGAATTCCACCAGCCGCATCAGCGACAGCGACGACACCGATTTGCCCGACCCCGATTCGCCCACGATGCAGACGGTTTCGCCCGGATGGACCTCGAACGAGACATCCTCGACCCCGACGACCGGTCCATCCTTGGTCTGAAACTCGACGCGAAGTTTTCTGATATCGGCAATAGGCTGGTCCAGCACGCGCGCGCTCTCCTTGAGGGCTTGTTCGATTTGAGTGCCAAACGCTAAGGCGGCGAAGTGGGAAAAGTCAAACCCATTGCCCGATTTCGCTGCGGCAAGGCTTGCAATTTTCCAAAACTCTGTTTCGATACCCCGCGTAACCGCGCCGGAAAACCTGTGCAGGCCGCAATAAGCGAAACCTTTTTTCTTTTCGTTACAGCAGCTTGCCCCACGCGCGGCAACGCCAAGTCCGCAGGCCTTGCGGAATAATCGAGACACGAATGTGTCCAACATGGAGTGTATGATGAAAATCAAAGCCCTTTTGCTCGGTGCGATTGCAAGCACGGCGATGGCCCCGATGGCCATGGCCGAGCGCGGATCGGACGGCAATGTCAGCATCATCTATTGGCAGGCGCCCTCGATCCTGAACCCGTTCCTGTCGGGTGGCACCAAGGATGTCGAGGCGGCCTCGCTGGTGATCGAACCGCTGGCCCGCTATGACCAGGACGGCAACATGGTGCCCTACCTGGCGGCCGAAATCCCCACAGTCGAAAACGGCGGTGTCAGCGAGGATCTGACCTCGATCACCTGGAAGATCGCGCCCGGCATCACCTGGTCGGACGGCTCGCCCTTCACCGCGGCGGACGTCAAGTTTACCGCCGACTACTGCATGGACCCTGAGGGCGGATGTGCGCAGGTGACCAAGTTCGAAGGCGTCACCAGCGTCGAGGCGCTCGACGATCTGACCGTCAAGGTCACCTTCGACAAGCCGACCCCCTTCCCCTATGGCCCGTTCGTTGGCGGGGAAAGCCCGATCATCCAAAAGGCCCAGTTCGAAAACTGCATGGGCGCCAAGGCGCCGGAATGCACCGAACAGAACTTCAATCCGATCGGCACCGGCCCGTTTGTCGTCACCGAGTTCAAGCCGAACGACGTGATCACCTTCAAAGCCAACGACAACTATCGTGATCCGAACAAGCCTGCCTTTGCGACAGTGACGTTCAAGGGCGGCGGCGATGCAACCGCTGCGGGTCGCGCCGTGATGGAAACCGGTGAGTTCGACTATGCCTGGAACCTGCAGCTGGCGCCCGAAGTGATCGCGCAAATGCAAGAAGGCGGCAAGGGCACTCCGGTGGCAGGCTTTGGCCCGCTGGTCGAGCGCATCATGCTGAACCAGACCAACCCGTCCCCCGAACTGCCGGAAGGCGAACGTTCGACGGCCAAGCACCCGCACCCGTTCCTGACCGACCCGGCGGTGTACAACGCCATGTCTCTGGCAATCGATCGTCCGCTGCTGGTTGAGATCGGTTATGGCCAGGCAGGCAAAGTTACCTGCAACTGGGTGCCGGCTCCGGCCGCGTTCAACTCGACCACCATGACCTGCGACAAGCAGGACATCGAAGGCGCGAAGAAGCTGCTGGATGATGCCGGGATCGTCGATACCAACGGCGACGGCATCCGCGAAAAAGACGGTGTTCCGCTGAAAGTTGTATACCAGACCTCGACCAACGCCGTCCGTCAGGACTTCCAGGCGCTGATCAAGGAATGGTGGAGCCAGATCGGCATCGAAACCGAACTGCGCAACATCAACGCCTCGGTCTTCTTCGGTGGTGATCCGGGCTCGCCCGACACGTTCCAGAAGTTCTATGCCGACGTTGAAATGTACGCCAACACCTTCAACGGCACAGATCCGCAGTCGTATCTGGGCAACATGCTGTGCGACAAGGCTCCGCGTCCGGACACTCAGTGGCAGGGCGAGAACATCTCGCGCTGGTGCGACCCGGAATATGACGCGCTGCATGCCCAGCTGGCCCAGACCGCCGGCCTGGAAGCCCGCGCCGAGATCGCGAAAAAGCTGAACGACATGGCCGTAATGGGCGGCGCGATGATCCCGCTGGTGCACCGTGGCCGCCTGTCGGCACATTCGAACACGCTGGGTGGCGTCGTTCTGAACGTGTGGGACAGCGAGCTGTGGAACATCGCTGACTGGTACCGCAAGACCGGTTCCTAAGCGTCAGGCTTGCACTGCCGCGCCCCGGTGTCTATCGGGGCGCGGTTACCTGCATCCACCCCAACGAAAAGACGCATGCACAAAGGCGCCTTTGAATGCTCAACTTCACCATTCGACGACTGATCCTGGCCGTTCCGACGCTGTTGTTCATCAGTCTCGTCATTTTCCTGCTGCTCGAACTCGCCCCCGGCGACCCGATGGCGCAGGTTCCGCTGACCGTTCCGCCCGAAGTCAAAGAGAAGATGCGCGAGGCGCTTGGCCTCGGCCAGCCGATGCATGTCCGGTTCTGGAAATGGATCGTGCAGTTCTTCTGGATTGAACCTCAGGTTCTGGTCGATCACATTTTTGGCACTACCTTTTCCGAAGGTGACCTGCGGGTGATTTCGTGGCAGACCCGCTCGCCCGTCATGGACATCGTCGTTCAGCGCATCCCGCAGACCCTGTGGGTTGTCGGCACCGCCTATGTGGTCGCCATCCTGATCGCGCTGCCCATCGGCATCTATTCGGCCTATCGCCAGTATTCATGGTTCGACCAGATGGGCACCTTCGTGTCGATGGTCGGCTTCTCAGTCCCGCCGTTCTTCTCGGGGGTGCTGGTAATCGTGATCTTTTCGGTCCAGCTGGGCTGGTTCCCGTCGATCTATGACACGACGCATGTGGTCAATGACTGGGACAGCTTCGTCGTTCAGCTGAAACAGATGATCATGCCGGTGATGGTGCTGGCGCTGCAGATCACCGCGCAGCTCAGCCGGTTCATGCGCGCCTCGATGCTGGACAACTTGAACCAGGACTACGTCCGTACCGCCCGCGCCAAGGGCTTGAGTGAGTACACCGTCGTCATGGTGCATGTCCTGCGCAACTCGATGATCCCGGTGGTCACCGTGATCGCCTTGGGGATTCCGTCGATCTTCGGCGGCGCCATCATTACCGAGCAGGTATTCAAGGTGAACGGCATCGGACAGCTGCTGATCGGCGCCATCCAGGCCAACGACCTGCCGATGGTGCAGACCCTGACCTTCATCTTTGCCGTGCTGATCGTCCTGTTCAACCTGATCGCCGACGTTCTCTATGGCATTCTGGACCCGAGGATCCGCTATGACTGACAAGGATCGCTTTGTCCCCGACGAAGGGCTTGCGCCCGCTTCGACCGCTCTGCCCGCCGCGGACGTGGTCGAGGAATTCACCGCCCCGCCCCGTAGCCAGTGGCGCGACGTGTGGGACCAGTTCAAGACCCACAAGGGCGCCATGATCGGCGCGATGCTGTTCATCTTCATCGTCGCGGCCGTCTATCTTGGCCCGTTCCTGTGGACCATCGACCCGACCCAGATCGACATCCGTGCCCGCAACCAGGGGCCCAGCTGGGCCCATCCGTTCGGTACCGATCAGCTGGGCCGGGACATCTTGGCCCGGATGATGTCGGGGGGGCAGACCTCGGTCTCGGTCGGCATCACCGCGATGCTGCTGGCGCTGTTTCTTGGGTCGTTCATCGGCGTGGTCGCCGGGTTCTTCAAACGGTTGGACGGGCCGCTGATGCGCCTGACCGACCTGTTCCTGGCCCTGCCGCTGCTGCCGCTGCTGCTGGTGATGATGTTGCTGTTCCGCGAGCCTCTGTCCGCTGCGTTCGGGCTCGAGCGTGGGATCTTCATCCTGATCGTCTGCGCCATCGGCATCACCTCGTGGATGCCTACGGCGCGGATCGTGCGCGGCGACGTTCTGGCGATCAAGGAACGCGAATTCGTTCTGGCCGCCCGCTCGATCGGCACCAGCAACACGCAGATCATCACACGGCACATCCTGCCCAACGTACTGTCTCCGATCATGGTGTCGGCCACGCTGGGCATAGCCACGGCGATCATCACCGAAAGCGCGCTGTCCTTCCTGGGGCTGGGCTTCCCGCCCGATTTCCCCACCTGGGGCCGGCTGCTGTTCGATGGTGTTGATTATCTGCAGCAATACCCCGAGCGTGTGTTCTGGCCCGGCCTGGCGATCTCGCTTACCGTTCTCAGCGTGAACTATCTGGGCGACGGCTTGCGCGATGCGCTCGATCCGCGGATCCGCGGACGCTGAACAAAAGTCAGTCGGCGCGCCTAAGCGCGCCGGCCAACACAACGATCACAACTGCCAGCGGCAGCAGGACGCCAAAGGCCAGCCGCAGTGATACGATCCCCGCCAGAAGCCCGATCAGCGGCGGACCGATCAGAAGACCTCCGTACCCCAAAGTGGCGACACTGGCGATGGCCTGCCCCGGCGGGACATGCGGGTCGTTCGCGGCTCGGCTGAAGGCCAGCGGCATGATCACCGCATAGCCCACGCCCATCATCGCGAATCCAGCCATCGCCCCGACCGCCCCCCTAGCCGATACCACCAGGAACACACCCAAGGCCGCGCAGGCTCCGCTGACCCGAGCCACCGGCACCGGGCCGAACCGGGCGATCACGAGCCCACCCAGGAGCCGAACTGCAACCATGGACACCGAAAAGACGGCATAGCCCAACGCCGCAACGCTTTCAGCCACACCCGTGACATCCCGCAGAAAGATAGCGCTCCAGTCAGCCACTGCCCCCTCACCCAACGCGCCGCACATCGCGGTCAGCCCCACCAGGACCAGAACGCCACTGGGCAAAGCAAAGATCGCGGCGCCGTCGGACTCCACCCGCCGCGACGTCCATCGGACCCAGGACAACGCAAGCGCCAACGCCACGGTTGCCCCGCCGGCCAGCAGAAAATGTGGCAAAACGGCAAGTTGCATCTGAACCGCGCCATAGCCGCTGAGCGCTCCCAGCCCGGCGCCGAGGCTCCACATCGCATGGAAAGAGGACATCACCGGTTTGGCATAGGCCTGCTCGACCTCGGCAGCCCAGGCGTTCATGGCCACATCCATCGAGCCGTGGAAGGCCCCGAAGATGAAAAGGAACGCCGCGAGCATGGCGAAGCTGTCGGCGGCCGCAAGAAGGATCAGTGAGGCTGTGTACAGGACCGCGATCACCCGAGTCACCGTCACCGCGCCGAACCGGTCGGTCAGGCGTCCGGTGACGGGAAAGGAACACACCGCCCCGGCCGCCATGAACAGCAGGCCATAGCCCAGTTCCTCGTGGCTCAGCCCCAGACGGTCGCGGACGGCCGGAATGCGCGAGGCCCAGATCCCGAACAGGGCGCCATTCAGGATGAACATGGCGGCCACGGCCCGCCAGGCTGAAACCAATCCGATCATTTGCCCTGCCCCACCTGTGAATTGCCTGCCTTGCAGCAATACAGGCGCCGTGCGGGTTGGCAAGCCGCCCTATTCCAGCTTGCGGCGGATACGGCGCACGGCCAACCAGACAAGCGCCACAACAGGCAGCGTCACGCCTGCGGTCAACATCCCCTTGCTGATCCCCGCCTTGGTCAACGGATACAGCAGGTAACTGACCAGTGACACGGCATAATAGCTGATGGCCACCACTGAAAAACCCTCGACCGTGTGCTGCAGACGCAGGGCCAGATCCGCCCGGCGGTCCATGCTCTCCAACAAAGCCTGGTTCTGCGCGCTGCGCTCGACATCGACCCGCGTTCGCAGCAGGTCGCCGGCGCGAATGGCCCGGTCCGAAAGTGCCTGCAGCCGCCGTTCGGTTGCCTTGACCGTGCGCATGGCCGGGTCATAGCGGCGCATCATGAAATCGGCGAATGTCTGACGCCCGTGGAAGCGATCCTCGCGCAGCGCCTCGATTCTCTGGTGCACGATGGCCTCATAGGCCCCCGTCGCGGCAAAGCGAAAAGCCGAACGCGCCGACAGCGTCTCGAGCTCGGTCGACGTGGCCAGCAATTGCGGCAACAGATCGTCAGGATGGGTCTTGTCCTTGGTCATCTCGCCCATCAGCTGGGTCAGTTGCCGGTCCAACTCGCCGATCTGGGGCATCAGGGCCTTGACCCGGGCAAAGCCCAACATGGACATCGCCTTGTAGGTCTCGATCTCGCAAAGGCGTTGGATGATCCGGCCGGTGCGCCTGCGCCCGGTGCCCTCGGACACGAACAGGGCAAACCGCATGTGGCCCGCCGGGTCGATGCGAAAATCGCTGGCGCAGATCGCCGAGTCGTCCAGCACCTGTGACACAGCCAAGCTTTCGGGTTCGAACCAGTCCGCCAGTGCGGCTTGCGTGGCCCCGTCATCCGGGCGCGGCACCACCCGCAGCATGATCGAGGTCACACGCTGCCCAGGACTGGCCATCAGCCAGTCGGGGGGGAATACCTCGAAATCGGCGGGGTTGAAGGCGCGCTCGCTGACATTCTGAGTGATGGCCGTGTAGGTCACAAATTCCGTGTGGTGTTCCCACTTCAACCAATGTCGCCCGATCTGGCCGGCATAGTGGGTGGCATCGGGTTGCGGATGCTGCGCCCCGTGGCGGTCCAACAGGTCGATAAGGTGGGCCATATCTTCGGCTCGGTCGCGCGCCACCGCGGCGACCGGTTTTTTGATCGCAAGGAAGACAACCGTGCACGGGGCCTGCGCAACGGGGAACGGCCGCGCGTGCAATTCATTGGCCAACGTATAGCGCAGCGGATGATCCTCGATTGGCGTCATGAACGGCTCCTTGTGTTCCGGGCACTATACGACACCGGCTGATTTCATCAATTCTCTTTTTATTTCATATACTTACATGGATACCGCGGTATACAAGCCAGCTATCTCATTGATTTGGCTGCCAGAGCTCGATCGGATTGCCCTCGGGGTCGTTCAAGCGGGCGAATGTTCCGATCTCGCTGTTCCATTCGTCTCGGGTCTCCACCGCGATTCCAGCCGCGCGCAGTTGGTCGACCATGGCCGCCAGATCGTCGACGCGGAAATTGATCATCCATTGTTGCGCCGCATCACCGAAATAGTCCGTATCTTCGGCGAAAGGGGCAAACACGGTGTAGCCTTCGCGCTGCTTCCACGGGACAGGGTCATAGTGGTTGACGCCCAGATGGGCCTCGTACCATTGCGACAGAGCCTTCGGATCACGGGCGCGAAAGAACACACCGCCAATGCCGTTTACCTTCTGCATGGAACACCTCGTGCCGTTGGGGGTTGCTGTGGCATCATACCCTGAAACGGAAAAAGGCGCCCGCGAGGGGCGCCTTTTCCAAGGATATGGGCCGCGGATCAGTCGATCATTGGCAGCAGCTTGTCCAGCGACTGCTTGGCGTCGCCATAGAACATGCGGGTGTTTTCCTTGTAGAACAGCGGGTTTTCGATACCCGAATACCCGGTGCCCTGCCCGCGTTTCGAGACGATCACCTGCTTGGCCTTCCACACTTCGAGCACCGGCATCCCCGCGATGGGCGAGTTCGGGTCTTCCTGCGCGGCCGGGTTCACGATGTCGTTCGAGCCGATGACAATGACAGCGTCCGTGTCCGGGAAATCATCGTTGATCTCATCCATCTCCAGCACGATGTCATAGGGTACCTTGGCCTCGGCCAGCAGCACGTTCATGTGGCCCGGCAGGCGGCCCGCAACGGGGTGGATGGCAAAGCGCACGTTCTTGCCTTTGGCGCGCAGCTTGCGCACCAGTTCACTGACCGACTGCTGCGCCTGTGCCACCGCCATGCCATACCCCGGCACGATGATGATGCTGTCGGCATCGTTCAGTGCTGCGGCGACACCTTCGGCGTCGATGGCCACCTGTTCGCCTTCCACGGCCATCTGTTCGCCCTGCGGGCCGCCGAAGCCGCCCAGGATCACGCTGACAAAATGGCGGTTCATCGCCTTGCACATGATGTAGGACAGGATCGCACCCGACGAGCCAACCAGCGCGCCGACCACGATAAGCAGGTCGTTCCCCAGCGAGAAACCGATAGCCGCCGCAGCCCAGCCCGAATAGCTGTTCAGCATCGACACTACCACCGGCATGTCGGCACCGCCGATGCCCATGATCAGGTGATAACCGATGAACAGCGCCGCCAGCGTCATCAGGAACAGCGGGAAGAAGCCACCCGAAGCGGTGTACCAGATCAGACAGATCAACGAGAGGCCGGCCGCGGCCGCGTTCAGCGCATGCCCGCCCGGCAGCTTGGTTGCCGCCGAGGTGACCTTGCCGGCCAGCTTTCCATAGGCCACGACCGAACCGGTAAAGGTGATCGCACCGATGAAGATGCCCAGGAACAGCTCGACATGCAGAATGGCCAGCTCGGCCGGGGTTTTCTTGGCGATCAGTTTCGCGAAGGCCCCCAGATCCGACAGGTCGGCATCCTTGGCCGCGTCAACGATCGCAAAGACTTCGGCGACGTTCTTGATCTCGAAATGGGCATTGTAGCCGACGAATACGGCCGCCAGACCCACCAGCGAGTGCATGGCGGCCACAAGCTGCGGCATCTCAGTCATCTGGACGCGCTGCGCCACGTATTGACCGATCAGGCCGCCGCCGATGATCAGCAGCAGCGACAGTGGCCACAGGCCCGATCCGGGGCCGACCAGCGTGGCGAACACCGCCAGCGCCATGCCGACGATGCCGTACCAGACCGCGCGTTTGGCGCTTTCCTGGTTCGACAGACCGCCGAGCGAAAGGATGAACAGAACAGCCGCAACGACATAGGCGGCGGTGGTGAAGCCAAATTCCATGTGCCCGGCCTCCTTAAGATTTCTGGAACATGGCGAGCATGCGCCGGGTTACGAGGAAACCGCCGAAGATGTTGATCCCGGCCATGAAGATTGACAGCGCCGCCAGCAGAATGACGAGGAAAGACCCCGACCCGATCTGCATCAACGCTCCCACGATGATGATCGAGGAAATCGCGTTGGTGATCGCCATCAACGGCGTGTGCAGGCTGTGGCTGACGTTCCAGATTACCTGGAAGCCAACGAAGACCGACAACACGAAAACGATGAAGTGCTGCATGAAGCTGGCCGGAGCCACCAGCCCCACCAACAGCATCAGCGCACCGCCCACGCCCAGCAGCGTCACCTGCTGTTTCGTCTGCGCCTTGAAGGCCGCGACCTCTTGCGCGCGCTTTTCTTCGGGCGTCAGTTCCTTGACCTCGGCCTTGGGTTTGGTCGCGATGGCCTGCACCTTGGGCGGTGGCGGCGGGAAAGTGATCTGCCCTTCGTGGGTCACGGTCGCTCCGCGGATCACGTCGTCTTCCATGTCGTGAACGATCTGCCCGTCCTTGTTGGGCGTCAGATCGGTCATCATGTGCCGGATGTTGGTGGCGTACAGCATCGAGGCCTGCGTCGCCATGCGGCTGGGGAAGTCGGTATAGCCGATGATGGTGACGCCATTGTCGGTAACGATCTTTTCGTCCGGAACGGTCAGCTTGCAGTTGCCGCCCTTCTCGGCCGCGAGGTCCACGATGACCGAGCCGCGTTTCATCGACTGAACCATGTCCTCGGTCCACAGCTCGGGCGCCTCGCGGTTGGGGATCA
This sequence comes from Ruegeria sp. BHSC037, assembly GCF_059613045.1. NCBI lineage: Bacteria > Pseudomonadati > Pseudomonadota > Alphaproteobacteria > Rhodobacterales > Roseobacteraceae > Ruegeria > Ruegeria sp. BHSC037. Next base: position 197,812 of record NZ_JBXWRT010000002.1, on the reverse strand, counting down.
GCGCCGTGGTGATGACGATGTCCATTTCGGGCGCCATCTCGCGGAACTTGGCCAGCTGCGCCTCGCGGAACTCGGGGCTGGAAGGCTTGGCATAGCCGCCGGTTTCCGCGCCGTCCTGATCGTCCTGGAAATCCAGATAGACGAACTCGGCGCCCATGGATTCGACCTGTTCGGCCACTTCGGGGCGCACGTCGAACGCATAGACCACAGCACCCAGGCTGACGGCCGTGCCGATCGCGGCCAGACCGGCCACGCCGGCTCCCACGACCAGAACCTTGGCCGGCGGCACCTTGCCCGCGGCGGTGACCTGACCGGTGAAGAACCGGCCGAAATTGTTGCCCGCCTCGATCACGGCGCGATAGCCGGCGATGTTGGCCATCGACGACAGCGCATCCATCTTCTGCGCGCGGCTGATGCGGGGCACCATCTCCATCGCGATGACGTTGGCGCCCTTTTCCTTGGCCAGTTCCATCCCTTCTTCGTTCCCGGCCGGGTTGAAGAACGAGATCAGCGTCTTGCCCTTGGTCAGACGCTTGAGTTCGGTTTCGGTGGGCACGCGCACCTTGGCGATGATGTCGGCCGTTTTCCACAAAGAAGCGGCGGTCTTGACGATTTCGACCCCGACGGCCTCGTAAGCCTCGTCCGAGAACCCGGCGGCCGCACCGGCCCCTTTCTCGATCGCGCAGTCGTAGCCCAGTTTCTGCAACTGAACGGCCGACTCCGGAGTCATCGCGACCCGGTTCTCGCCCTTTAGTATTTCCTTTGGCGTGCCTATTTTCACCGGCATGTCCCCCTAATTATCACTCTGTCCGAGCGGCTGATCGGTATTTCCTGTTAAGCAATCATGTATCCCGCGCAACATTATTTCGCAAGCGCAGCATTCATTACGTTGTGTCACGGGTCGGCGCATCTCAGATCCAGCGCCGGGTTTTGCGTTCGTAGCGCGCGAAATCCGCACGGAAGATGCGGCGAAGGCGGTTTTCCTCGGGCAGGATGAACCGCCGTTCAAGCACCCAGACGAAGACCGGAACCAACACCATCGACAACACGGCATCGAAGCGCAGGATCAAGCCGGCAAGGATCAGGACATCGCCCAGATAGATCGGATTGCGGCTGCGCTTGTAAATGCCCGACTGCACCAGCGCCGAGGGTGTTTCATGCGGAATGACCGTCGTACGGTGGCGGCGGAATTCGACGATTGCCAGAACCGCCAGCAGGATGCCTGCACCGATCAACAGCCCGCTCAGCAGATCCGTGAACCAGCCTTCCAGCGAAAGGCCGAACGACAGATAGCGGCCCTGCAACCAAGCCAGTGCCGCAAAGCCCACAAGCCACAGTGGCGGTAAGTCGATACGGCGCATTCGCATCCCTTCGTTGTCGCGACAATCACGGGCAGATTGTCGCTTCCGACTTACGTCCTACCGTTTTCAGGACAGGATGGCAAAACCCCAAGGTGTCGCAACCCGAAATCGGGCCATCGCCCCCTGAACACCCGATCATGGACAGTCCAGCGTCGATCCGATACCCCCAGATCGAAGAAGAAAAACCCTAGGGATCCAGCATGACCGATTTCGCCGCCACCAAAGCCATGTTCAACCTGCCGGGAGGAGTTCTGTATCTGGACGGCAACTCGCTGGGCCCTCTGCCCAAGGCGGCGGCCGCAAAGGTGCAGAAAATGCTGACCGAGGAATGGGGCCAGATGCTGATCACCGGGTGGAACAAGGCCGGATGGATGGGTATGCCGACCGACCTGGGCGATCGGATCGGCCGCTTGATCGGCGCCGCGTCCGGCACGGTCGTGGTGGGCGACACGCTGTCGATCAAGGTCTATCAGGCGGTTGCCTCGGCATTGGAGCTGAACCCGGGGCGCAAGGTGGTCCTGTCCGACAATGGCAACTTTCCCTCCGATCTTTACATGGCTGACGGGCTGCTGCGCTCGCTGGGCGAGGAGTACGAGCTGCGGGTCGTGGACCCCCAGGCCGTGGCAGAGCACATTACCGATGAAGTCGCCGTGCTGATGCTGACCGAGGTCGACTATCGCACCGGCCGCATGCATGACATGAAGGCGCTGACCGAGCTGGCCCATGCACGCGGCGTCATCACGGTGTGGGATCTTGCCCACTCTGCCGGGGCCATCCCGGTGGACTTGGCCGGGTGCAACGCCGATTTCGCGGTGGGGTGCACCTACAAATACCTCAACGGTGGTCCGGGCGCCCCCGCCTTCATCTATGTCGCGCCGAAATGGGCCGACACCGCGCGCCCGGCCCTGTCGGGCTGGCTGGGACACGAGGTCCCCTTCGCCTTCGACCTGGACTATCGCCCCGGCGCAGGCATCGAGCGCATGCGCGTCGGCACGCCGCCGGTGATCCAGATGACCGCGCTGGCCGCCGCGATGGATATCTGGGACATGGCCGACATGGATGATGTGCGCGCGAAGTCCATCGCTCTGACCGAACAGTTTATCCAGCAGGTCGAGGCCACCTGCCCCGATCTGGAACTGGCCAGCCCGCGCGACCCCGCAATGCGCGGCAGCCAAGTCTCGTTCCGTTTTGCCGACGGGTACGCGGCGATGCAGGCCCTGATCGTCCGCGGCGTGATCGGGGATTTCCGCGCGCCCGACATCATGCGGTTCGGCTTCACGCCGCTGTATATCGACGAAGGCGACGTGACGCGCGCCGTAGAGGTCCTGGCGGACATCATGCAAAACCGTTTGTGGGACAAACCGGAATACAAGATCCGGCAGCGGGTTACCTGACCTCAAGCCCCGCGCCGATCAGCGCGGTCAGCTGGGCGATGCGCTGCTCGAACTCCTCGGCGTTCGAGGCGGTCATCTTGATCCCCTTCAGCGCGGCGGTGATGGTCCGCGCGGTCTCGGCCGGACCGTCTGGCAGTCGCACTCGACCCGCCGCCAGTTCGCGCTTCAGCCATTCGGCGTAAAGGTCCGCCAGCGCCGCCTCACCCTCGGCCACGATGTCGGCAGCGGTGGACTTGCTGGTATCCAGCATTTCAAGCCCATGCGGCGACGCCAGTATGGCCGCCATCCCGGCGATTTGCGCGTCAATCGCCCGCGCCAGAATGTCGGACACCGCTCCATCGCCCTGCAGCGCCTGCGTCACCGCCGCGATCTTTTCGGCGTAATGCGCCTGCGTCAGGCTGCGAACGATGGCCTCTTTGTTCTTGTAATGCAGATAGACCGCCGGACGGGACATACCCGCGCCACGCGCTATGTCATCCATCGAGGTCTTGCGGAACCCATAGGCGGAAAAGGCCTGAAACGCCGAAGTCAGAATCGCCTTTGCCCGTGTATCATCCAGTTTTTCCGCCATGAATTGACCTCTGACAGTTTCGCGCGAAATTGTCAATTGACGCACTGACATTTTTCATAAATTATGTCATAAACCAGCCACAGCCAAAAGAGGTGCGCCATGGCGACCACGCTGACGATCAACGGCAAGACGCATCAGTTCGATCTTCCAGACGACGTGCCCCTGTTGTGGGTGCTGCGCGATGAGGTGGGCCTGACCGGAACCAAGTTCGGCTGCGGGGTGGCCGCCTGCGGAGCCTGCACGGTGCATATCGATGGCGAAGCCGTCCGCTCGTGCCAAGTCGCCCTTTCGGATGTCTGGGGCGAGGTCACCACGATCGAAGGATTGGGAACGCCCGACAACCTAGCCACGATCCAGCAGGCCTGGGTCGACCATCAGGTCGCGCAATGCGGCTATTGCCAGTCGGGGCAGATCATGCAGGCCGCCGCGCTGCTGGCCGAAAACCCCGCCCCCACGGATGCCGAGATCGACGAGGCGATGCAGGGCAACCTGTGCCGCTGTGGCACCTATCCCCGCATCCGCGCCGCGATCCACGACGCCGCCGTCAAGATGAAGGAGGCCTGATTCATGGCCAGCATCGGAAAAATCCTGCGCCGCACTTTCCTGATCGGGTCTGCCGCCATCGTCGGCGGCGTGGCCTTCGGCGTTTATTACGTCAATCGCCCTGCCAAAAACCCGCTGAAACCGGGCGAAGGCGAAGCGGCCCTGAACCCCTTCATCCTGATCGATCAGAACGGCGTGACCCTGTTTGCGCCCCGCGCCGAGATGGGCCAGGGCGTGAAAACCACCTGGGCCGCCCTGATCGCCGAAGAACTGGACGTGGATCTGGATCAGGTCACCGTTCTGCACGGGCCTGCGGCGGCGGCCTATTACAACTCGGCCTTGATCGGCGAGAGCTTGCCCAACAAGGGCTATGACGTCTCGAACTTCCAGCACAACCTGGGAGAGGCCCTGGGCGTGATCGGCAAGGCGCTCAGCCTGCAGGTCACCGGCGGCTCGACCTCGATGAAGGACGGGTTCGAGCGGATGCGCGCGGCCGGCGCCTCGGCCCGCGAAACGTTGAAACAGGCGGCTGCCGACCGGCTGGGCATTGACCGCGACCAGTTGAAAACCGCCTCGGGCCACGTCATCGCGCCTGATGGCAGCAAAATCGCCTATACCGAGCTGGCTGCCGACGTGGCGCAGATGGATCCGATTGAGGCGCCCCTGCGCGACCCGTCTGAATGGCGCTATCTGGGTCGGACCCTGCCGCGTCTGGACATGGTGGAAAAGGCCACCGGCACGGCCCAGTTCGGCGTTGACGTGCGCCTTCCGGGCATGAAATTCGCCAGCGTGCGGATGAACCCCAGGCTGGGCGGTCAGATGAACGGCTTCGACGACAGCGCCGCCCGCGCGATGCCGGGCGTCGAAAAGATTGTCGATCTGGGCAATGGCGTTGCGGTGATTGCCACCAACACCTGGCTGGCAAACCAGGCGGTCGAGGCCATCGACGTCGATTGGGGCGAGGCCCCCTATCCCCCTGAAACCGAATCCATCTTTACCGAGATCGCCAAGGCCTTCGACACGGACCCGAACTCGACCATGCGCGATGACGGCGATGTCAGCACCGTTCCCGAAGGCGCAACAGTGATCGAAGCTGAATACACTGTCCCCTACCTGGCCCACGCCACGATGGAACCGATGAACGCCACCGCGCTGTTTACCGGCGACGCCTTGGAATTGTGGTGCGGGAACCAGGCGCCCACGCTGATCCAGTTCCGCGTTGCCAACACCGCGGGTCTGGATACCGAAGCAGTCCAAATCCACACCACCTATCTGGGCGGCGGGTTCGGTCGCCGCGGAGAATTGGATTTCGGCGAAATCGCAACCAAGGTTGCCATGGCGGTGCCGGGCACTCCTGTCCAGACCACCTGGAGCCGTGAAGAGGATATGCGCCACGATTACTACCGCCCCGGTGCGATGGCGCGGATGCGCGGCGCGGTTCAGGATGGCAAGGCAGTGCTTATCGACGGTGCGGTCGCCGCGCAGTCCTGCACGCAGCAAGCCGTCGAGCGCTATACCGGCATGCCCGGCGCTGGCCCCGACAAGGTGCTGGTCGAAGGGTTCTTCAACCAGCCCTACGCGGTGCCCAACTATCGCATGAGCGGCCACATCGCCGATCTGAAGATCCCTGTAGGTTTCTGGCGCTCGGTCGGCAACAGCCACAACGGCTTCTTCCACGAGACATTCATCGACGAGATGGCCCATGCCGCCGGACGCGACCCGCTGGAGTTCCGGCTGGAGCTGATGCGCGACGAACACGCGCCTTCGGCCGGATGCCTGGAAGCCGTGCGCGACATGTCCGGCTGGACGGGCAAGACCCCAGATGGCGTGGGGCGCGGCGTGGCCTTCACCTACAGCTTCGGTACCCCGGTCGCGCAGGTGATCGAGGTGGTGGACGAAGACGGCACCATCCGTATCAGCAAGGCCTGGATCGCCTGCGACATGGGGCTGGCGCTGGACCCCGAAAACGTCAAGGCGCAGATGTTCGGCGGCATGATGTACGGCCTGTCGGCGGCCTGCTATGGCGAAATCACTTTTGCCGATGGCGAGGTCGAGCAGATGAACTTCCCCGACTATGACGCGCTGCGCATGCACACCGCGCCGCAGGTCGAGGTTCAGGTTCTGGAAACCAATCGCTTCATGGGTGGAGCGGGCGAACCCGGCACGCCGCCCTCGATGCCGGCGCTGGGCAACGCGCTGTTTGACCTGACCGGCCAGCGCGCCCGATCCCTGCCGCTCAATAAACAGTTCAACCTTCTGGTATGAAACGAAAAAGACCGACCCGGACGCCCTGGCCGGTCTTTTTCAAGCGTGACCGCACAGGGGCTAAAAGTTCACAGAAAGATAGATGGACGCTTCGGTTGAATCGAGATCGGCCTCGAACAGGCTCAGGTATCCGACCGAGGCTTCGAGAAACACGGCATCGCTGGCTTGCGCCCGCACACCCAGACGTGTGGCCCAGGTCAGATCGTCTAATTCAGCCCCCGCCGTTTCAAAACCAAAATTTACCCGGTCTATCCAGTAAGATGCGCTGACTGAAACGTAAGGCGACATGATGGATCTCGAGGTCATGAAGGGCCGACTAATCTCCAACTCGGGTGTCAGGGCACCATACCGCGCGCCGCCGACTTCGCTCATGATGTTCGTGGGACTTCCCGCTAAGCTACCGCTCAGTTCAAATTCCGCGGCGCCATAGTCATAGTAGTCAAAGGCAAGGGAGGGGCGCAAAACAAAAGCCCCAGCTTCATACTGGCCGATCGCCTCGAGGTTTGCCCGCCAACGCGAACGATCAAAGCTGCCATCCAGCTGCAACACTGAAACGTCCGTTGTAAACCGGCCATATGTTGCAACGCCGGTCAAAACCCAGGTTTCGCTGGCGCGCCATGAAAAATAGGGGCCCACAGACACCCCACTCACATCCTTCGCAAGCTGACCACTGAAGCCTTGCGTGTTCGTGTTTTCGTATTCGACCTGAAAGCCAAGTACCAAGTCCTCGCGAACAAGCCGATCGATACCCGCTGCGAAATAACTGTCTGAAATATCCGTGTCCCGAAAGCCCCGAGTGTCTTGGGTTTCGGTATAGGTGAAATCAGACCACACGTTCCAGGGGGTGGGCGGCGCCCATTCCCGTCCCGGCGTCAGTGGTGGACCCACGACCGGGTCGCACAGCGCCGGGTCCAGCTTACCCGACGCCTCCTGAACGCATGCAGACCTTGGGTAGTAGTCACGTCGGCCATTGCCACTGCTCGTGCGCGGCACCGCTGTCGTGGCGACACCACCACCGCCGGAGCCACCATTGCCGCCTCCGCCAAAGCCGCCGCCGGAGCCGCCGTTGCCGCCACCGCCAAAACCGCCGCCCGAACCGCCGTTGCCGCCACCGCCAAAACCGCCGCCCGAGCCGCCGTTGCCGCCTCCGCCAAAACCGCCGCCCGAACCGCCGTTGCCGCCACCGCCAAAGCCGCCGCCCGAGCCACCGTTGCCGCCACCGCCAAAACCGCCGCCCGAACCGCCGTTGCCGCCACCGCCAAAGCCGCCACCCGAGCCGCCGTTGCCGCCACCGTTACCCCCACCCCCACCCGGCAAGGTCCAATCACGTTTCTGGTTTTGCGTATCAATCAGGCAGTCTTTGCCATTTGGCGCACCACCTTGCTTGAAAAGCCGGTGAACGCCACCGTTACCATTGGAAACAAAGGGCGAAAGCGAAAGATGAACACCCTTCCGCGAACTGCTCCACGTGTCGACCGTCGAATTGCCTTGGGCGGCTTCCAGTCGGAAATTTCCCTGCCCCGTTGCAGACAACCAAACCGAAGAGGCGGAATCCCGGGTTCGTCCAATATACACCAAATCGCCCAAAGAACCGCATTGTTGCGCAAACGCTTCCGACGACAAGACTGCCGCCGTGAACATCGGCACCACCCAGCGCCCTACCGGGAAGGCAAATTGTCCAAGGTTTGACATCGGTAAATTCCCTCAAAACCGCCGCCTGCGCCGAAACAGGGCTGACGTCAGCAACAGCCTGCTGTTGCATCAAGGAATTCGCAACGCCCATGGGGTCGCTTGCCAAAATACTCCTGACACCATGCCCAAATAACAACAGCTGGCGGACAACCGTCGCCTAGCACGAGCCCGGAAGGCAATCAGGCCGTCATTTGATAGGGTGCAGCCTTGTTTCCCCGAGCCCAGGCCCGAACGGCGTCGCCGAAGGCCTGAAACAGGGGCCGCGACACCGGGTCATTGGCGGCATCCCATTCCGGGTGCCATTGCACCGACAGGGTAAACCCGGGCGCATCTTGGATATAGATCGCCTCGGGCGTACCATCCGGCGCGTGGCCGTCGATCACCACGCCCTTGCCCACCGTCTTGATGCCCTGCCCATGCAGCGTATTGGTCATCACCTCACTGGCGCCGAACAGTCGGTGAAAAACCCCGCCCTCCGTCAGCTTGACCACATGGCGCAGGGCGAATTTCTCTTCCAGCGTGCCATCGGGCGGCATGCGGTGGTTCATCCGGCCGGGCAGATCGCGGATTTCCGGGTACAAAGTGCCGCCCATGGCCACGTTGACCTCTTGGAACCCTCGGCAGATGCCCAGAAAGGGCTGGCCGCGTTCCACGCAAGCCCGCACCAGCGGCAGGGTGATTGCATCACGCGCCCGGTCGAATTCACCATGCGCGTCAGTTGCCGGCTCGCCGTATTCCTCGGGGTGAACGTTAGGGCGGCCACCGGTCAGCAAGAAACCGTCGCAAACCTCAAGCAGCTCGGCCACGTCGACATAGCGCGGGTCGGCTGGGATCAGCAGCGGCAGACAGTTCGAAACATTCGCGACCGCGTCCGAATTCATCGTTCCACCGGCATGGGTGGGATACTGGTCGTTCATCAGATACGAATTGCCGATGATGCCAACGACGGGTCGGGACATTCCGCTACCTTGCTGTTTTACATGCACTGGTCGGAAATTATCCGCCCCTTCAGTAACGTGCAAGAAAACACGCCCTGCACCATGGCGCAAGGACGTGTTCAGATACGCACATTTCGTTTCCGATTTCCGCAGAGCGCTGGACGGATTTCCCGAACGATCTGCCGTGTGCGTGACGGCAGCACCAACCGATCAGGTCTCGCCGGTCAGCCCAGCGGCATCGATCCCGGCCATGGCTGCAACCACGTCGTTGTCCGAGGTGTCGCCGGTGACGCCGACGGCCCCGATCACCGCGCCCTTGCGGTCGCGCAACAGCACGCCGCCCGGCACCGGCACGACCTGACCGCCATAGACCCCATTCACCGCGGCCATGAAATAGGCCTGCGCCTCGGCCCGCTGCATCTGGGCGGTGCCTGCCATACCCAGCATGACCGATCCATAGGCCTTGCCATGGGCAATCGCGAACCGGCCGGGGGCCGCGCCGTCCTCGCGCTCGAAGGCGATGACATGGCCGCCAGCGTCCAGCACCACCACCGACAGGGGTTTCAGGTCCATCTCGCGCCCTTTCTCAAGGGTTTTGCGAATGATGGTGCGGGCCTTTCTGAGTGAAACCGACATGATCTTGTCCTCTGTCTGCGGTGGTCTGTCCCGGTTCTAGCCCTGACGGGCCTTCAGTTCCAGCCGTCGCGCATGCAGGACCGGCTCGGTATAGCCCGAGGGCTGCACCCGCCCCTTGAACACCAGGTCGCAGGCGGCCTGGAAGGCGATGCCGTCGTAACCCGGTGCCATGGGCCGATAGGCCGGGTCCTCCGCGTTCTGACGGTCAACCACTGCGGCCATCTTCTTCATCGCGGCCATCACATGATCGGCGCTGATCACGTCGTGATGCAGCCAGTTGGCCAGCGCCTGGCTCGAGATCCGGCAGGTGGCGCGATCCTCCATCAGACCCACGTCGTTGATATCGGGCACCTTCGAGCAGCCGACGCCCTGATCGACCCAGCGTACGACGTATCCCAGGATGCCCTGTGCGTTGTTCTCGATCTCGCGGGTGATCTCGTCGTCGCTGAGGTTGCGGCCGCCAAGCAGCGGGATGGTCAGCAGATCGTCGAGCGTGCCGCGCGGGCCTCCGGCAGCGATCTCGTCCTGACGGGCCAAGACGTCCACCTTGTGGTAATGAGTCGCGTGCAGGGTCGCTGCGGTGGGCGACGGCACCCAGGCGCAGGTCGCACCGGCCATGGGGTGGCCAATCTTGGCCTCGAGCATCTCGCCCATCCGGTCGGGCATGGCCCACATGCCCTTGCCGATCTGCGCCCGCCCCTTCAGACCGCAGGCCAGCCCGATATCGACATTGCGATCCTCGTAGGACTGGATCCATGGCGTATTCTTCATGTCGCCCTTGGGCAGCATCGGCCCGGCCTCCATCGAGGTATGGATTTCATCCCCCGTCCGGTCGAGGAATCCGGTATTGATGAAGGCCACCCGCGATTTCGCGGCGCGGATGCATTCCTTGAGGTTTACCGAAGTCCGGCGTTCCTCATCCATGATGCCCAGTTTCACGGTGTTGCGCGGCAGGCCCAGAATGTCCTCGACCATGTCGAAGATCCGGACCGAAAACGCCACCTCTTCGGGTCCGTGCATCTTGGGCTTGACCACATAGACCGAACCGTGGACCGAGTTGCCGCCATCACGCTGCAGGTCGTGCATCGCGATCAGCGTGGTGCAAAGCGCGTCCATCAGCCCCTCGCCGATCTCGTTGCCCTCGGCGTCCAGCACGGCTGGGTTGGTCATCAGGTGGCCCACATTACGCACCAGCATCAGCGACCGGCCCTTGAGGCTGCCGGCCGATCCGTCGGGCCGGGTAAAGGCGATGTCCTCGGACAGTTTGCGGGTAAATGTATGGCCGCCCTTCGTGACCTCTTCGGTCAGATCGCCCTTCATCAGGCCCAGCCAGTTGCCATAGGCCACGACCTTGTCCTCGGCATCGACACAAGCCACCGAATCTTCGCAGTCCATGATGGTGGATAGGGCCGACTCCAGGCGCACATCGGAAATGCCCGCCGGGTCCGAGGCCCCAATGGTGCTGGACGGGTCGATCATGATCTGGATGTGCAGGCCGTTATTCCTCAGCAGTAAGAAGTCCGGGGCCTCGGCTCGGCCGCCGAAGCCCACGAATTTCCCGGGCTCGGCCAGCGCCGGAACCAATGCGCCGCCTTCGACCTTCAGACCGGATACATCGGCCCAGCTGCCTTGGGCAAGCGGTGCTGCCTCGTCTAGAAACGCCTTGGCCCAAGCGATGACCCGCGCACCGCGGGCCGCGTCATAGCCACCCCCTTGCGGCAGGTCGCCCATCGCGTCGGTGCCATAGAGCGCGTCATACAGGCTGCCCCAGCGGGCGTTGGCCGCGTTCAGGGCAAAACGCGCATTGGTGATCGGCACCACCAGCTGCGGGCCGGGCGTCGCGGCGATCTCGGGGTCGACATTCGCCGTGTCGATCTGGAAATCGGGGCCTTCATCCAGCAGATAGCCGATTTCGCGCAGAAAGGCTTGGTACTCGGCCATGTCGATGGGTTGCCCCTTGCGGGCCAGGTGCCATGCGTCGATCCGGCTTTGGATCTCGGCGCGCTTGTCCAGCAATTCGCGGTTCTGCGGCCCCAGCTCGGCCACCATCCGCGCGAGGCCCGCCCAGAACGCATCGGGGGCCACCCCGGTTCCCGGCAGCGCCTGCTGCTCAATGAATTCGGCCAGAACCGTGTCTACGTTCAGCCCGTGCCGGTCTTGTCTGCCGCTCATGAATCGAATCTCCCGCCCTGTCGTAACATTGGTCTAGTTCACCAAATAAGCCGAGCGTTTCCGATAGGCAACTTCTGCGTTCAATTTTTGGTAAAATTTTTTTACCAAAAATCGACATCCCCGGGCCACCCATGGCTTCGATCGCCTTGCAGCCAATTCATGATCCACCTAACTTCGCGCCCAACATCCATACACCAGAGGCCCCCGATGCGTGACGCCGCCCCCACAACGATTTACCTCAAGTACTACTCGCCGTTCGGTTACATCGTCGACAGCGTTCACCTGATCTTCGATCTGGCGCCGAATGCAACGCGCGTGACATCGCGCATCGCGTTCCGCCCCAATCCGCAGGCCACCGACCGCACGTTCTTTTTGCATGGTGAAGAGCTGAAGCTGATCCGCGCCAGTATCGACGGCACCCCGATCACCCCCGATGTCACCGAAAAGGGCCTGACCGCAAGCGTCCCCGACGCGCCGTTCATCTGGGAGGCCGAGGTCGAGATCGACCCCGGCAACAACACCGCGCTCGAAGGGCTGTACATGTCCAACGGCATGTATTGCACCCAGTGCGAGGCCGAGGGATTCCGCAAGATCACCTTCTACCCCGACCGGCCCGACGTGATGTCCACCTTCACCGTTCGCATCAACGGTGACCTGCCGGTGCTGCTGTCCAACGGCAACCCCACGGGCAAGGGCGAAGGCTGGGCCGAATGGACCGACCCCTGGCCCAAGCCCGCCTATCTGTTCGCTCTGGTCGCCGGAGAGCTGGTTGCCCATTCCGACAGCTTCACCACCCGCTCGGGGCGGCATGTCGATCTGAACCTCTGGGTCCGCCCCGGGGATGAGGGCAAATGCGCCTTTGGCATGGAGGCCCTGAAGCGGTCGATGAAATGGGACGAGGACGTCTATGGCCGCGAATACGATCTGGACGTGTTCAACATCGTCGCCGTGGATGACTTCAACATGGGCGCGATGGAGAACAAGGGGCTGAACATCTTCAACTCGTCTGCGGTGCTGGCCAGCCCTGAAACCTCGACCGATGCCAATTTCGAACGGATCGAGGCGATCATCGCGCATGAGTATTTCCACAACTGGACCGGCAACCGCATCACCTGCCGCGACTGGTTCCAGCTGTGCCTGAAAGAGGGGCTGACCGTGTTCCGCGACGCGCAGTTCACCTCTGACATGCGCTCGGCCCCGGTCAAGCGCATCCATGACGTGATCGACCTGCGCGCGCGCCAGTTCCCCGAGGACAACGGGCCGCTATCGCACCCCGTGCGCCCCGAAAGCTTTCAGGAGATCAACAACTTCTACACCGCGACCGTCTATGAGAAAGGTGCCGAGGTGATCGGCATGCTGAAAACGCTGGTGGGGGACGAGGCCTATTCCAAGGCGCTGGACCTGTATTTTGAACGCCACGACGGGCAGGCCTGTACGATCGAGGACTGGCTGAAAGTGTTCGAGGACACGACCGGCCGCGACCTGACCCAGTTCAAGCGGTGGTACAGCCAGTCCGGCACGCCCCGGGTGAAGGTCGAGGAGGTTTGGGCCGACGGCACCTATACCCTGACCCTGTCCCAGAGCACCCCACCCACGCCCGGCCAACCCGAGAAGCTGCCGCAGGTGATCCCCGTGGCCGTGGGCCTGCTGGGTCCCAATGGCAGCGAGGTGCGCGGCACCGAGGTGCTGGAACTGACCGAAGCGCGCCAGCGCTTCACCTTCGAGGGGCTGGCCACGCGACCCGTCGCCTCGATCCTGCGGGAGTTCTCGGCGCCGGTGATCCTGGAGCATGACCGCCCCAACGCCGAACGCGCGTTTTTGCTGGCCCATGACACCGATCCGTTCAACCGGTGGGAGGCCGGACGGACGCTGGCGCAGGACACCTTGCTGCGCATGATCACACAGGACGCGGCCCCCGATGCCGAATATCTGGATGGCTTGCTGGCCGTTCTGCGCGACGCCGATCTGGACCCGGCCTATCGTGCACTGATGCTGGGTCTGCCGACCCAATCCGAACTGGCCGCCGCGCTGCACGAACAGGGCAAAACGCCCGACCCGATGGCGATCTGGCGCGGGGTCGAGACCCTACGACAAGCCACCGCCCAACATATGCAGGACCTGTTGCCCCGCCTGCACTCCGAGGCGCTGGTGGACGGCCCCTATTCGCCCGATGCCGAACAGGCTGGAAAGCGCGCATTGGGCAGCGCCGCGCTGGCGCTGACCACCCGGCTGGACGGCGGCGCCATGGCGGCCGAGGTCTATGCCAAGGCCGACAACATGACCCTGCAGCTCAGCGCCCTGTCTTGCCTGCTGCGGGCCGGCAAAGGTCAGGCGGAACTGGCGGCATTCTACGACCAGTGGCACCACGACCGGCTGGTTCTGGACAAATGGTTCGGGCTTCAAGCCTCGCTGGCCGCACCGGACGATGCGCCGCGGATCGCCCGCGCCCTGTCCGAGCATCCCGATTTCAACTGGAAGAACCCCAATCGGTTCCGTGCGCTGATGGGTGGACTGGCAATGAACCACGCCGGGTTCCACCATGCCAGCGGCGCGTCCTACGCCTTGCTGGCCGACTGGCTGATCCGGCTGGACCCGGTCAACCCGCAGACCACTGCGCGCATGTGCACCGCCTTCCAGACCTGGAAACGCTATGACGCCGACCGTCAGGACCTGATCCGCGCCCACCTGACTCGCATCGCCGAAACCCCGAACCTGTCGCGCGACACGACCGAGATGATCTCGCGCATCCTCGGGGCATGACGGCGCCCGAAGGCTCTGGGTTCCGCTTTACCCGCCACAACCGGTCGCCCCGCAGCATCGCCATTCTGGCCGCTGTCTATGCGGGGCTGCTGGCACTTGTGCTGGTTTTCGACGCGGCTTGGTGGCTGATTGGGTTGCTGGCGCTGGGCACCCTGCCCGCGCTGTGGGACGTGCTGCGCGACACCGATGCCGGGCTGAACCTGGAGCCTGCAAAACTGCGCTGGCATTCGGGCGCACGGCAGGGCGAGATCGACCTGACCGAGATCGACTTCTTCCGCTTCGACACACGCTGGGACTTTTCGGTGCGCGTTTCGATGGTGCTGACCAACGGCAAGCGGTTGCGCCTGCCGGACGAGGCCCTTCCGCCGCACAAACAGCTGGAACAGGCGCTGCAACAGGCCGGTTTCCGGGTCGACCGGCATCATTTCACGGTTTTCTGAAACGATACCGCTGTTTCCAGGCCCATTGAACCTGATCCATCGCCGTTTTTGCGCACCTGCGCCCGACATCTTGAATTTTGCACAATTCCCCAGCAGACTGGGACTTGGTTTTTTACGAGTTTCAAATAGTCCGAGTGTTCCTCATGTTCCGGTCTTTCAGGGCGGGGCTTGCGCCCCTCAAAGGATTTCTCCAATCTACGCCGCATCAGCGCGTCGCGCAGGTCGATCCCGCTGCGGACTGCCTACACCATGTCGGCCGGCTGAACATTCCCGTCGCGCAGACTGACGTGCCAACCGGACAGGATCGGATCGATCGGGGCCGCCATCTGGCCCGCCAAGATCGCTGGGCCGAGCTGTCCGCCGAAATCCGAACGGCCGACCAAACCCGCGCCACGGCACCCGACGGGGCTCCCGTGGCAGACCTGTTGGCCTTCGGCGCACGTTCGGATGTGGTTCTGGCGGTTGAACATGCGTTATCCGACGGCAAGGCATTTGCCGAGTATGATGTGCTGGCCGGAATTTCGGAACTGGAAGGCGTGATGCAGGACCACCCCGGCGACCCGATCATCGCGCTGATCGTAGCCCTTGCCCATATCGATCTTGCATGGGCATGGCGGGGAACCGCACAGGTTTCGACGCTTCCGCCGTTGAACCGGGCCCGCTGCGCGGCGCATTTCGATCGCGCCGGTGCCATCCTGTCGCGATGGCGGCCAGCAACAGCCGACAGCCCGATCATGGCTGCGGCCGACTGTGCCCTGCTGGGCGGGCAACCGGCCGGCACCCGACGCGTCGCGGACCGGTATGAACGGTTGATCGCGCTGGATCCGTACAACCCCCGGCACATGCGCGCGATGGGCTGCCATCTGCTGCCCCGCTGGTTCGGCAGCTACGAGGAACTGGAGTTGCGGGCCCTGCGCGCCGCAGCCAACACGCAATCAATCTGGGGCGCAGGCGGATACGCCTGGGTCCAGTTCGACGCCATCGCGATGGACGAGATCGCCTGTGCCCGCCTGGACACCGACTATTTCCTGCAGGGCCTGTCCGACATCGTCGCCCGCAGGCCCGACCAGCAGACGGTCAACCTGCTGGCGTCCTATTGCGCCCTGACCATGCAAAGTGGCCAATGTCTGAACGAACAGGCCGATCTGGTGCGCAGCCGCATCGCCGACGCCGCCCAATGGTTGATCCGCGACCACCTGACCGAGTTGCACCCGCTGATCTGGGCGCACGCCGCGAACGGGTTCAACAACTCGGTCCGAGTGCAATCGCCCGAACGGTACGCCGCGCGGGGACACCGCGCCGCCCTGCACGCCATCAGCGACCTGTTCAGCGACGAGTTGCGCGACGGGACTGTCGTGACCTTCACCCCCTCGGGCCTGCAGTTGAACACCCCCTGAGATTCGCGCTCCCCGCGCCTTTGCCCCTTGCCCCTTGGACGGTCCGGGCCTAATACGCAGGCCTAGACTTCTGCGGAAATGAGGCGCGCCATGCTCGACTTGACCTATGAACTGCCCAAACCCAAGACCATCGCCGGTGCCAAGCACGACTGGGAACTGGTGATCGGGATGGAGGTGCACGCGCAGGTCTCGTCCAATGCCAAGCTGTTCTCGGGGGCATCGACCAAGTTCGGGGCCGAGCCGAACTCGAACGTGTCCTTCGTGGACGCGGCCATGCCGGGGATGCTGCCGGTGATCAACGAGTTCTGCGTGGAACAGGCCGTGCGCACAGGCCTGGGCCTGAAGGCGCAGATCAACCTGTGGTCGGCCTTTGACCGCAAGAACTATTTCTATCCTGACCTGCCGCAGGGTTACCAGATTTCCCAGCTGTATCACCCGATCGTGGGCGAAGGCGAAGTGCTGGTCGAGATGGGCGACGGCACCGCGCGCAAGGTGCGGATCGAGCGAATCCACATGGAGCAGGACGCGGGCAAGTCGATCCACGACATGGATCCGAACATGTCCTTCGTCGACCTCAACCGCACCGGCGTCTGCCTGATGGAGATCGTCAGCCGTCCCGACATCCGCGGGCCGGAAGAGGCCGCCGCCTATATCGCCAAGCTTCGCCAGATCATGCGCTATCTGGGCACCTGCGACGGCAACATGCAGAACGGCAACCTGCGGGCCGACGTGAACGTGTCGATCTGCCGCCCCGGCGACTATGAGAAATACATGGAAACGCAGGACTTTTCGTACCTGGGCACGCGTTGCGAGATCAAGAACATGAACTCGATGCGGTTCATCCAGCAGGCCATCGAGGTCGAGGCGCGTCGCCAGATCGCCATCGTCGAGGCCGGCGGCAAGGTCGAGCAGGAAACCCGCCTGTATGATCCCGACAAGGGCGAGACGCGCTCGATGCGGTCCAAGGAAGAGGCGCATGACTATCGCTACTTCCCCGATCCCGACCTGCTGCCGCTGGAAATCGAGCAGGCCTGGGTCGATGACATCGCCGCCAAGCTGCCCGAGCTGCCGGACGAGAAAAAGGCCCGTTTCATCAACGATTTTGGCCTGACCGACTATGACGCATCAGTGCTGACCGCCGAGGTTGAATCGGCGGTGTACTTCGAAGAGGTCGCCAAGGGCCGCAACGGCAAGCTGGCCGCGAACTGGGTCATCAACGAGCTGTTTGGCCGCCTGAAGAAAGACGACCGCGACATCACCGACTCGCCGGTTTCGCCCGCACAGCTGGGTGGCATCATCGACCTGATCGCCTCGGACGCCATCTCGGGCAAGATCGCCAAGGAGCTGTTCGAGATCGTTTATACAGAAGGCGGCGACCCGGCGCAGATCGTCGAAGAGCGCGGCATGAAGCAGGTGACCGACACCGGTGCCATCGAGGCTGCGCTGGACGAGATCATCGCGGCCAATCCCGCCCAGGTCGAGAAGGCCAAGGTGAACCCGAAACTGGCCGGTTGGTTCGTCGGACAGGTGATGAAGGCCACCGGCGGCAAGGCCAACCCCAAGGCAGTCAACCAGTTGGTTGCGCAGAAGCTGGGCCAATAAGGTCTTTCGGTTTGTACAGGCCGGGCAACTGGGTTTGTCCGGTTTGTAGTCAACAGTCTTGCAAACACGGGCCCGGCTCGATTGAACGAAAGCTACCCGTTACCGAACGGTTCTTGATCGTGGCATCGCCTTCGGCGCTGATAGGCGACGAAAACCGTCGGTCAGGGCGGTCATTGTTGGCGGTCTATGATTCTCGCTGCAACAAGAATGATGCTGGCGGCTGCGGAAACATCCCTACAGAATAAAATCCGTCTGGTTCAGATCGAAGATACCAGTCAATTGAACTTGGAAATCGGCAGAGCCATCCCCATCGATATCCGCGCTCACGACTGTAACTCCGCTTGTCGTGTTTTTGACGAAACGCAATTCACCTTCGGTGCCAGAGAACGCGGCTTCTCCAATAAACGTAAAAGCCTGATCCAAAGGTTGCGACGTTGCATCGATAGCGGAAACATCAATAACATCTTCCCCTTGAACGAAATCTGTAACGACGTCCCGTTTCGTTCCTCCAACACGCGACTCGGAAACAGCTTTGAATACGAACTGGTCCGCACCGGCACCTCCGGCAAGGATGTCACGACCGGCACCGCCCTGCAGGATGTCGTCTCCCGAACCCCCAGCTAGGTTGTCGTTACCAGATCCACCAATGAGAGTATCATTGTCGCCGCCGCCTCTCAAAATATCCGCGGCGCTCCCGCCGTTCAGAATGTCGTTGCCGGCACCGCCATAAACTCGGTCGCTGCCGCCGCCACCGATCAGTACGTCGTCGCCACTGCCGCCGGAAAGGACATCGTTCCCGGACTGTCCGACGAGTTTGTCCACTCCACCCTGACCAATTAGTCTGTCATTGCCTTGGTTGCCAAAAACGGTGTCGTTTCCTAGTCCACCTCGGACGACATCGTTACCACTTCCGGCCCACACCGTGTCGTCTCCATCCCGAGCGTTGACGATGTCATTTCCGGCAAATGACTTAATACTATCAGCAAACAACGAACCGGTTAGGCTATCGCTTTTTGCAAGAACAATTGCTGCCGCTTTTTGAAAGTTCGCTTGTATCTGGATTGCATTGTACAGCGCTGCGGCACTCGCGCCAATTCCAGTCACAGTGTATAGTTTCTGACCACCCGCAAACTCGGTGATCTTATTCATAGTTCCGGACACGCGCCCTGCCGCATCATACCTGAAACTGCCTTCGTAGATCGTTTTCCGAAACCCATCCGAAATAACGATCCTCCCCGAGTTTGCGACCTGCACAAAACCAAACCATACAGATGTGTTCGGTATATCAACGCCGCGATACGCAATCGCTCGAGCCATAACACCCCCCCAAACTAATTAACCCAACGTCAATTAATAGACGCGTGTCAGCTGAATATGTCAATCGATGCACCTTTACCGTGTATCCGAATGGAAAAATCTGCCTATTTGGTACGGTTGTCATACAAGTGGTGCTATGGCGTTTGGGGAACACGCTGCTATAACCCCTTCAACAATTTTGAGGTCGAGTATGCAGCGTTACGAATACAAGGTCGTCCCGGCCCCCAAGAAAGGCACCAAGGCTAAAGGGGTCAAAACGCCCGAGGGCCGGTTTGCCGTCACCATCGAGCAGCTATTGAATGAGATGGGCGCGGAAGGTTGGGAATATCAGAGCGCCGAACTGCTGCCCAGCGAAGAGCGGGTCGGACTGACCGGCAGCACCACGAACTGGCGCAATGTTCTGGTGTTCCGGCGGGCGGTCGAGACCGAAGTGCCGGCCGATGAAGCCGAGGCCTTTCTGACCCCGCCCGAACAGGACGATACTCCCTTGGCGCGTCCGGTTCCCGGCCCCGACGCACCGGCCCCGATCGCGCAGGATAATGACGACCCGCCGCTGACGTCGAAGCCGGACAAAGACACCCCCGAGGCCAAGCCGGACGAGGCCGAAAAAGATACCCGGGGCAACTGAACCATTACCGCCACACCGCCTGGCTGGATGCGCGGATTTCGGGCATGCGCCAGTTGCTTGCCAGCGCTCTGATCGCCTTCCGCGGGCCGTGGCGCAATCAGTCGCCAATGTCCAGCGCCAGCGCGTGGATGCGCGGCACGACGTCTCCTAGCGCTTTGTGCACGGCACGATGGCGGGCCACACGGGACTGACCGGCAAAGGCCGCGGCGCGGATGCGGACGTTGAAATGGCTTTCGCCGCCTTCGCGAAACCCGGCATGGCCGCGATGGCTTTCGCTGTCGTCCACGACCTCAAGCTCATAGGGGTCGAAAGCCGCCTGCAGGCGGGTGCGAATTTCCTCGGTCATGGTCATTTTCGTGCTCGTGGACAAATAATTTGCCGCGCCCCTCTTCTACTTTCGGTCACTTAGATTAAACTGCTGCCTCCGAGTCGAAAAGACGCGTTCGTGAGGATGAGCACATGGTAAAACCTGATCCCTTCGGTTTCGACATCTCGGTGTCCAGTGCCAAGAAGAAAAACCCGCGCGGCCGCCGGGGCATGTCGGGCGCATCCGAAACATCGACCCGCGTCTGCGATCACGAAGGCTGTAACGAACCGGGGAAATACCGCGCGCCCAAGGCGCCCGACGTGCTGGATGACTATTTCTGGTTCTGCCAGCAGCATGTGCGCGAGTATAACCAGAAGTGGAATTTCTTCGACGGCACGACCGAGGCCGAGCTGAACGCGCAGCGGTCCAAGGACAAGGTGTGGGAGCGCGAGACCAAACCGATGGGCGACCCCGAGGCGCGCGCCTGGGCCCGCCTTGGGATCGAGGACCCGCATCAGGTGCTGGGCGAAAAGGCCACCAAGAACCGGGGCCGCGAAGCCACGGGCCGCCGCTTACCGCCCACCGAACGCCGGGCGATCGAGATCCTCGAAGCCAAGGACACCTGGACCAAGGCCGAGGTGCGCAAGGCCTACAAGAAGCTGATCAAGGTTCTGCATCCCGACATGAACGGCGGCGACCGCAGTCAGGAAGAACAATTGCAGGAAGTGGTCTGGGCCTGGGACCAGATCAAGGACAGCCGCAATTTCAAGTAAAGCCTCAGCCTTTCAATGAAAAAAGGGCGCCCGATTGGGCGCCCTTCATGTTTTCTGTGAATTGGGTCAGCCGCCCTGATTGGTCTGCAACGTCTGCAGAACCTGATCGATCGAGAAGCTGGCAGGTTTCTGGCGCGGCGGGTAGTCCTTGAAGGTTTCGAGGAACTGAGCCACGAAAGCCTGAGCCGGCACCAGAGCAAAGGCGCGCTCGAGCCGCCATTGCGAGTAGCCGATGGACTCGTGCTCGGCCCGTTCGAACGGGTCCGAATACAGGTTTATGAGCTTGGGCAACCGCAGGAAGGTCAGCGGTTCCTGCCAAACATCGAACCCATGTGCCCGCTGTTCGGCGAACACGACCTTCCACGGCCCGTACCGCAGGTTCACCAGGTCACCGCCATCCGAAAAATAGAGAAACTCCTTGCGCGGGCCTTCTTCGGTCTCGCCCTTGAAGTACGGCAGGAAGTTGTAGCCGTCCAGGTGCACCGGCTCGTTGCCTTCCCCAAAGGGTGCTTCGGTCAGCATGACCTCTTTCATGTCGGCATCCCCCAGCGCGGCCATGAACGTCGGGAACCAGTCCAGGTGACTGATGATCTGGTTCGACTTGCGCCCCGGTTCGATCACACCCGGCCATTTCAAAAGCAGCGGAACGCGATAACCGCCTTCCCAGTTGTCGTTCTTTTCACCCCGGAACGGAGTGGTACCGCCATCGGGCCAGCTGAAAACCTCGGCTCCGTTGTCGGTGGAATACATCACCACCGTGTTGTCAGCGATGCCCAGCTCGTCGAGCCTGTCCAGCATCTGGCCGACCATCTTGTCATGCTCAACCATGCCATCAGGGTAGACCCCCAGCCCGGTCACGCCCTGGCTTTCCTCTTTGAGGTGCGTGAAAATGTGCATGCGCGTCGTATTGTACCACAAAAAGAAAGGCTTATCCTGTTCAACCGCCCGGTCGATAAAGTCGAGCGCACCGGCGGTCACCTCTTCGTCGATGGTTTCCATCCGCTTGCGTGTCAGCGGGCCGGTATCTTCGATATTGCCGTCGGCGCTGGACTTGATGACGCCGCGGGGGCCGAATTGCTCGCGGAAGGCGGGATCCTTGGGATAATCGACATTCTCGGGCTCTTCTTCCGCGTTCAGGTGGTAGAGATTGCCGAAAAATTCATCGAAACCGTGATTGGTGGGCAGGTGTTCGTCCAGGTCGCCCAGATGGTTTTTGCCATATTGACCCGTCATGTAGCCCTTGGACTTCATATATTCGGCAATGGTGGGGTCCTTTTCGCTGATCCCCTCCTTGGCGCCCGGCAACCCGACCTTGAGAAGCCCGGTCCGGAACCCGGACTGGCCGGTCACGAAGCTGGCGCGCCCCGCCGTGCAGGACTGTTCCCCATAGGCATGGGTGAACAACATGCCTTCATTTGCAATCCGGTCAATGTTGGGCGTTTCGTAGCCCATCATGCCTTGGTTATAGGCGCTAACGTTCCAGTACCCGATGTCATCGCCCCAGATGATGAGAAAATTCATAGGCTTGTCCTGGGCCGCAGCCGGCAGCGCCAGACTGACCCCCAAAACTGCGCCGGCAAAGCGCCGCTTCCAATTCAAGGTTCTCAAGTTCTCACTCCCTTAATTCAAATGTTCAAGCAAAGTGGATTCCACGGCCGTTCGTTGTCCGGGCGGCACTGAAACCTCTGCAAGCATACCGCGAAGCGCGCACGTTGGCATTAATTTTGGTTTTTTTGTCGGGACAGGTCTGGCCGACCTACTGGATCAGCGCTTTTCCCGCCACCGAGGCTTCGCGCCTTTTGAGGCAGGGCAACCGGGACCGCAACGCGGCTGTAGGGGTTGGGTGGGCCAATTCAGGGAACAAGGCCAACAGCTCGGCCGCCGCCCCTATCTCAAACGCCTCAAGCACCATATCGCCGGGATAAAGGCTTTCGGTCGGCAACCCGTTCGAGATCAGAACGGCGTGGCGCGGACAGGCGACGTGGTAATAGGTGACCGGCGATTTGGGCAGGGTCCGGCGAATGGTCCCATCGTTGACCAGATGGACCGCCGCCGCAAAAACCCGAGCTTCGCCGAACAGAAGCTCGGCCATCCACCCTTCGAGCACGATGCGATGCTGCGGTGAGACGTAGAGATCGCGCGACGGCCTGCCGGGCCCCAAAGCGTCCTTGCTTATGCAGATCGGTCTGAAATTCGGGCTCAGTTCCAGCTGGTTTGCTGACAATGTTCGTTGCCCGATCCAGAGGATCGGCAGCAATTCTCCACGTGAGGTGCGCACGAGATCGCCAACGGCAAGATCTTCGACTGGGCGTGGTCCGTGCGCGGTCTCGATCAGGGTTCCGGCAACGAAACAGGGCACGACCCCAGCAGGGAGGTTCACGGTCACGCTAAGGCTTGCATTGTTCCCGTTTCCGGGGCGGCCGGTGGTCGCGTCGATCCGAAGCGACAGCGATGTACCCGGAGGAATGTCGACCCCCGGTGTCAAGTCGATGGTCAACAAACCGTTGGCGTCGATGGAAACGGAATAATCGGACGGATCCAATGGCCCGTCACCAAGCACTGTGACGCTCCAGGAAACAGATCGTGACGCATTGTAATCGACGGCAAACGTATCGGCTCCCGACGGGAAATTAATGACCGACGGGCCAGTAATGACCAATGACACGGCGAAACCTCGCTAACAAACGCACATACTGCACGATATTCCTTTTGACGAGTCAACAAATAGCGCCATGCCGCCGCTGCATGGTGCAGATTTCCGGGTTCGCGATGCAGCCGCGAAGGCCGCCGAAGGCAATCGCCCGGTTCTCTTTCGGCAAACTCGGCTTTCCCTTGCCCTTGCCCGCAATATGTTGCACCACACACGGGTTCGACCCCGGTGAACGGGCCAAGGAATGAGGACAAAGCGCATGGCTGACGGATCAATCGACATCAACGCAAAACCGACCGAAGAGATCTCGGTCCGGGACGTGTTCGGCATTGACACGAACATGGTCGTCAAGGGCTTTGCCGAGCAAAGCGACCGTGTGCCGGCGATCGATCCGACCTACAAGTTCGACCCCGAGACGACGCTGGCCATTCTGGCCGGTTTCTCGCACAACCGGCGGGTAATGATCCAAGGTTATCATGGGACCGGCAAATCGACCCATATCGAACAGGTCGCCGCGCGTCTGAACTGGCCTGCAGTTCGCGTCAACCTGGACAGCCACATCAGCCGGATCGACCTAATCGGAAAGGATGCGATCAAGCTGCGCGACGGCAAACAGGTGACCGAGTTCCACGAGGGCATCCTGCCCTGGGCGCTGCGCAACCCGGTGGCCATCGTGTTCGATGAATACGACGCCGGCCGCGCCGACGTGATGTTCGTGATCCAGCGGGTTCTGGAGCATGACGGCAAGCTGACCTTGCTGGACCAGAACGAAATCATCACACCGAACCCCTATTTCCGCCTGTTCGCCACCGCCAACACCGTGGGTTTGGGCGACACCACCGGCCTGTATCACGGCGTGCAGCAGATCAACCAGGCGCAGATGGACCGATGGTCGCTGGTAGCGACGCTGAACTATCTAAGTCACGATGCCGAGGTGATGATCGTGCTGTCCAAGGCGCCGCATTACAACACCGAGAAGGGCCGCAAGACCGTCAGCCAGATGGTCACCGTGGCCGACCTGACCCGGACCGCTTTCATGAATGGCGATCTGTCCACGGTCATGAGCCCGCGCACCGTGATCAACTGGGCCCAGAATGCCGAGATCTTCCGCGACGTGGGCTATGCTTTCCGCCTGTCGTTCCTGAACAAGTGCGACGAGTTGGAGCGCGAGACGGTTGCCGAGTTCTATCAGCGGTGTTTTGATGAGGAACTGCCGGAAAGCGCCGCAAGCGTCAGCTTGGGGTAATGCTGGATTTGCGCCCGTGCCGGGCGCAATGCCTCCGGCGGGGATATTTTGGGCCAGATGAAGGCGGGGCCGGTCGTCGCGGTCGGGCGGCGCTTGAATGAGGGCTGAGAGAGATGGTGCAGAAGAACGACAACCCCGCTGATCCCTTCAAGAAGGCCTTGGCCGAGGCCACCAAGGTGATGGCTGACGACCCAGACCTGTCGGTCAGCTACACCGTCGATCCGTCGGGTTTGTCGGGCGAGACGATGCGCTTGCCTCAAGTGTCGCGCCGGATGACGCGCGAAGAGGTTTTGCTGGCGCGCGGCACGGCGGATGCGCTGGCGTTGCAGCGCCGGTACCATGACGAGGCCACCCATGCCCGTTACGCCCCGCCGGGCGACATGGCCCGCGATCTGTACGAGGCGATGGAAACTGCCCGATGCGAAGCCATGGGCGCCCGCGACATGCCGGGCACCGCCAGCAATATCGACGTCAAGATCAACCACGAGGCGCTGCGGCGGGGCTATGACCAGTGCAAGCAGCCGTCCGAGGCTCCGCTGGCCGTCGCCGCGGGCTATCTGATCCGGCACCTGGCCACGGGGCGCGATCTCCCGCCGGCGGCCTCGAATGTCATGGAACTGTGGCGCGGGTTTATCGAGGAACAGGCCGGCGGCACGTTGGAGAACCTGAACGAAATTCTGTCGGACCAGACCGCTTTTGCCAAATTCGCCCGCCAGGTGATCGACGATCTGGGTTATGGCGATCAGTTGGGCGAAGACCCGGACGCACTGGACGAGGATCAGGAGGACCAGGCCGAGGAAGAGGCCGAGGAACAGCCCGACCCCGACAGCACCGGCCAGGACGAACAGGACGAGCAGGACGCCGACGCCACTCCTGAACAGACGCAGGAAGAGCAGCAAGACCAGTCGCAGGCGCAGGTCTCGATGGATGAGATGGCCGAGGACGAGATGGGCGAAGAGGCCGAGATGCCCGAGGGCGAAGCGCCGCTGGAGCCGCCCGCCCCTCCGCCGGCGTCCGAGGCCGACCCGGACTACAAGGTCTATCTGAACACTCATGACGAGGAGATCGCCGCCGAGGAGCTGGCCGAACCCGCGGAGCTGGAGCGGCTACGGGCCTATCTGGATCAGCAGCTGGAGCCGCTGAAGGGCGCCGTCAGCCGGTTGGCCAACAAGCTGCAGCGCCGACTGCAGGCGCAGCAGAACCGCAGTTGGGAGTTCGACCGCGAGGAAGGCATTTTGGATGCCGGTCGGCTGGCGCGGGTTGTTGCGAACCCGACGACACCGCTGAGCTTCAAGGTCGAGAAAGACACCGAATTCCGCGACACCGTGGTGACGCTGCTGCTGGACAACTCGGGATCGATGCGCGGGCGCCCGATTTCCATCGCGGCGATCTGTGCCGATGTTCTGGCACGCACGCTGGAACGCTGCAACGTGAAGGTCGAGATTCTGGGCTTTACCACCCGGGCCTGGAAAGGCGGACAGGCGCGCGAGGCGTGGCTGAACGATGGCCGCCCACAGCAGCCCGGCCGCCTGAATGATCTGCGGCATATCGTCTACAAGGGGGCGGATGCGCCCTGGCGGCGGGCGCGGGCCAATCTGGGCTTGATGATGAAAGAAGGCCTGCTGAAGGAAAACATCGACGGTGAGGCGCTGGAATGGGCGCATCGGCGGATGCTGGCCCGGCGCGAGCAGCGCAAGATCCTGATGGTGATTTCGGACGGGGCTCCGGTGGATGATTCTACGCTGAGCGTAAACCCGGCGAATTACCTGGAAAAACACCTGCGCGACGTGATCGCCATGGTCGAAAAGCGCAAGATGGTCGAATTGCTGGCCATCGGGATCGGCCATGACGTGACCCGGTATTACGACCGCGCGGTGACGATCACCGATGTGGAACAGCTGGCCGGGGCGATGACCGAGCAATTGGCCGCCCTGTTCGACAGCGATCCGCGCGCGCGGGCCCGCGTGATGGGCATTCGGAAGGCCGGCTGAGCCAGGCCTTGCCCCGGGCGGGACCCTTCTTGAAAAAACCAAACTGAGGTGGGCCATGGCCCGCCTCGGATTGAGGGAGATGCAAATGTTCCAATCCTTCGAAGTGACGGCGCGGCCGGAACAGGGGCCACCGCGACTGGCGGCGTTGCGAGCTGAGTTGGTGCGCGAAGGATTGGACGGGTTCCTTGTGCCGCGCGCCGATGCGCATCAGGGCGAATATGTGGCCCCTCATGACGAGCGGCTGGCCTGGCTGACCGGATTCACTGGAACAGCTGGGTTCTGCGTGACATTACGCGAAGTTGCCGGGGTGTTCGTCGACGGCCGCTACCGTACCCAGGTCAAGGCGCAGGTGGCCGAGGAGTTCACGCCGGTGCCCTGGCCCGAAGTATCTCTGGCCGACTGGCTGAAACGGCACCTACCCGAGGGCGGCAAGGTGGGGTTCGATCCGTGGCTGCACGCGGCGGGACAGATCCACGACACGCAAGCCGCGCTGGCCGGCAGCGGGATCGAGCTGGTGCGCTGTGACAACCTTGTCGACCGCATCTGGGTGGACCAGCCAGCGCCGCCGATGAACCCGGCAAAGCCACATCCGCTGGACTTCGCGGGCGAAAGCGCCGAGAGCAAGATCACGCGCCTGGCAAAAAGCCTGGCGGACGCGGGGCGCAGCGCAGCCGTGATCACCTTGCCGGATTCGATCATGTGGCTGCTGAACATTCGCGGGTCTGACATCGCCTACAATCCGGTAGCGCACGGGTTTGCCATTCTGCACGCCGATGGGCGGGTGGACCTGTTCATGGCGGCGCAGAAGCTGACCGGGCTGGACCAACATCTGGGGCCGCAGGTGTCGGTGCACCCGCCCGAAGCGTTTCTGGAGGCCGTCGGCGCGTTGGAAGGCGCGGTTCAGGTGGACATGGGCACCGTGCCTCAGGCCGTGATCGACGTGCTGGCCGAGCGCGCCGTGGATGGCGGCGACCCATGCGCCCTGCCCAAGGCCTGCAAGAACGCGGCTGAAATCGCGGGCAGTGCCGCCGCGCATCTGCGCGACGCCGTGGCGGTGATCGAGACCCTGTGCTGGCTGGATGCGCAGGCACCGGGCAGTGTGACCGAGACCCAGGTCGTCACCCGGCTCGAGGAAAACCGGCGGCGCGACAACGCGCTGCAGGACATCTCGTTCGACACGATCGCGGGCACCGGGCCGAATGGCGCCATCATGCACTATCGGGTGACCGAGGACACCGACAGCCGGCTTGAAGACGGGCATCTGCTGGTTCTGGACAGCGGCGGGCAATATCTGGACGGCACCACCGACATCACCCGCACGATTGCCATCGGAAGCGTCGGCGATGAGGAGAAGGCCTGCTTTACCCGCGTGCTGAAAGGAATGATCGCCATGTCGATGCTGCGCTGGCCGGTGGGGCTGGCCGGGCGTGACATCGAATGTGTGGCGCGTATTCCGTTGTGGCAGGCGGGTCAGGATTTCAACCACGGCGTCGGTCACGGTGTCGGTGCCTATCTCAGCGTTCATGAAGGCCCGCAGCGCCTGTCGCGCGTCAGCCATGTGCCGCTGCAGCCCGGCATGATCCTGTCCAATGAACCGGGCTATTACCGCGAGGGTGCGTTCGGCATCCGGCTGGAAAACCTGGTGGTCGTGGAAGAAGCGCCCGCCCTGCCCGGCGGTGACGGCGAACGGGCGATGCTGTGCTGGCGTACGTTGACCTATGTCCCGATCGACCGGCGCCTGATCGTGTCCGACATGCTGACCGCAGCAGAACGCGACTGGCTGAACGCCTACCATCGGGACGTTGCGGAAAAGATCCGCCCAAGGCTGTCGCCCGACGCGCAACTGTGGTTGGATGCCGCGACCGCACCGTTGTGACATGACAGTGTTACATGGACGGGTAGACTTCAGGCCGGAATGATCAAAGGCCGCGACGACGAGGGAAGGAGCAGAAATGACCGCAGATATCACGATCCGCAAGGCGCTCGGAAAATGGTGCGTCCGTTCAGGCGGCGCCATTCTGGGCGAGACCACCAACGCACTGGAGCTGTCGGAGGGCGATCTGCCGCCGGTCATCTATTTCCCACGCGACGACATCGCGATGGCCTTTCTGGACAAGACCGACAGGGTGACCCACTGCCCGCACAAGGGCGACGCCACGCATTTTTCGATCGTCAACAAATCCTCGGTCACCGAAAACGCGGCCTGGAGCTATGAGAACCCGATCCCGGCCGTGTCCGAAATCAAGGACTACATCGCGTTCTACCGGCTCGAATCGGTGAAGGTCGAGCAAATCTGACACCCACGCAGGGTCACGAATGTTCCTCGGCTGCCGTGGCGGCCAGCGCGCGGTTGTACGCCTTGAGTGCATCGACATGATAAAGCGCGCCAACCGGGGTTTCGGATCCGTCGTCTTCGGGCACCACCACCGGTAGACAAGCGATCTCGTCACGGTCGAAATAAGGCATCGCCGCCTCGAGCGTGGCGCTGGCCGGAATGCAAAGCCCCTGATCCATCAGCTCCCGCGCCTGTTTTTCGGTGATCGAGCGCGGATCACCCAGCGGGCGCATCACCGAACCGGCCCGCAGCATCGCCAGCAGATAGGCCTGCGGCCCGGCCGCCAGATGCACGCCCCGGCGCTCCAACTGGGTCAGGAAGAACGACCTGTCGACAAGCCGCGAAGCCAGCGCGGTGGACATCGAAACCGATACCATTACAGCCAGCCCGATCTGCCAGTCTCCGGTCAGCTCGAACACGATCAGCGTGGTCGAAATCGGCGCCCCCAGCACCGCCGCCGCCACCGCCCCCATGCCCGCGAAGGCATAGAGCGTGTGCGTGCCGGACACGTCCGGCAGCAGGCCGGTCGCGATCAGCCCGAAGGCCAGACCAGTCAGCGCCCCAATCATCAGCGAGGGCGAGAACACACCGCCCCCCATGCGTCCGCCCATGGTAATGGCGACGGCGGCGGTTTTCACCATCGCGAACAGGATGGCGGTGGTCAGCACCAGATCGCCGGTCAGGGCGCGGATCGTGGTTTCGTAGCCCACGCCGATGATATGCGGGAACCAGATGGCAATAACCCCCAGCATCGCCCCGGACACCGCCGGGCGCAACCAGCGCGGCAGTGACAGGCGCGTCTGGACGTGGTTACCGAAATCCTCGGCAAAGAAGATTGCGCGCATCAGCACCACAGACACCAGCCCGCAAACCAGCCCGAGGATCAGGAAGGCCGGCAGCTCGACGTAGAATTGCAACGATCCCGGCGTTTCCAGAATGAATTCGGTCACGTCGCCATATTCCAGCCGGTTGATGACCGTGCCCGCCACCGAGGCGATCACGATCGGCGCAAAAGCATGGACGGCAAAATGGCGCAACACCACCTCGAGCGCGAACAGCGCCCCGGCGATAGGGGCGTTGAAACTGGCCGAGACGGCGGCAGCGACGGCACAGCCCAACAGGTCGCGCCCGGTGATGCCGTCGGCATGGATGCGGTTGCTGACCCAGGTCGAGATCACGCCGGCCATGTGCACCACCGGCCCTTCCCGTCCGGTCGAACCTCCGGTGCTGAGCGTGATCAGCGAGGCGAGGAAAGAGGCGATGCCGGCCTTGGTTTCGACCCGACCATCGTTGACGGCGGCGCCTTCGATCACGTCGGCAACCGAGCGCACGCGGCCGTCATCGGTAAACAGGTGCAGGATTACCCCCACCACCAGTCCACCTACGATGGGAATGACCAGGATCATGACCCATGGCAGCCCTTCGGCATGGCTGTGCAGGCGCAGGATGTCCTCTGTCTGGTAGACATAGGCCTGCAAGGCGGTGATGCCCTTGCGAAACCCCAACGCCATGAACCCTGCGGCGATGCCGATGGCCAGCGCGATGAACCAGAACTGGACCTGGCTGGGACCACGACGGCGCATGACCCGCCAGGCGTCCTTGAGCGCGGCCAAGGCCTGTTGGAGCTGGTAGTGCAGCACGGAACGGGTGGACTGGGTCATTGTCCCTCGGCGGGGTTGGGTGATGACCCTTGGTAACGCACGCACTGCGCAGAGAAAAGTCGCAAGCTGGTGAAGCCCGCGGCACACAGCGGCAGGATGGCATCAGGCCTGCAGCAGCGCGCGGGCGGCGGCACGGGCCTCGGGCGTTATGGTGTCGCCCGAGACCATGCGGGCAATCTCGTCGATCCGGTCCGGCTCGGACAGCGGTAGGACAGTGGACAGGGTCTGCCCGTCTGTCACGTGTTTCTGAACCCGCCAGTGATGAGCCGCGCGAGCCGCAACCTGCGGCGAATGGGTTACCACCAGCACCTGCCCGCCCTGCGCCAGCGCCGCAAGCCTGCGGCCCACGGCGTCCGCGGTGGCGCCGCCCACCCCGCGGTCGATTTCGTCAAAGATCATGGTGCGGGCGCTGTCGTCGCCCGACAGGCACACTTTGAGAGCCAGCAGAAAGCGGCTGAGCTCCCCACCCGAGGCGATCTTGTTGAGCGGACCCGACGGCGCGCCCGGGTTGGTGGCGACGGTAAAGGCCACGGCGTCCTGCCCCTCGGGTCCGGGCTCGGTGGGTGTGATCTGGGTCTGGAACACCGCACGCTCCATCTTGAGCGGCGCAAGCTCGGCCATTACCGCCGCGTCCAGCCGGCCGGCAGCCTCGCGCCGCAGAGCGCTGAGTGCCTCGGCGGCCGCGTCGTAGGCTGCCTGCGCGGCCTGAACCGCAGCGCGACGGTCGGCCAGGTCGGCGTCTCCGGCCTCAAGCTGGCCCAGACGGGCGCGTAGCGTGTCGGCGAAACCGCTCAGGTCATCTGGCGCCACGTCATGTTTGCGGGCTAGCGCGCGGATGGCGAACAGACGTTCCTCGGTCTGCTCCAACTCGACAGGGTTGAAATCCAGCGCCTCGAGGCAGGAGGTTACGCCATCCTGCGCCTCGCCCAATTCGATCAGGGCACGCCCCAGGGCGGCGATCGGCTCGTCCAATTGGCCCTCGGCCCGGTCGGCGACACCTTCCAGCCAGCGCACGGCATCCGCCATCGCCCCTTCGGCCCCGTCACCGCCCAGCAGGGCAAAGGCACGGGCCACGTCGTCGCGGATGCGCTCGGCCCCCTGCATCATCCGGCGGCGGGCGTCGAGTTCGGCGTCCTCGCCCGGCTGCGGATCAAGCTTGTCGAGTTCGGCAACGGAATGCCGCAGAAATTCCTCTTCGCTGCGCACGGCGGCCACGGCGGCCTCGGTCTCGGCCAGGGCTTTGCGGGCGCGCGCCATCTCAGCCCAGGCGGCGCGCACAGCTGTCAATTGCGGCTCGGCCCCGGCATAGGCGTCCAGCATAGCGCGATGACCACGCGGGTTCAGCAGGCCGCGGTCATCATGCTGGCCGTGCAGTTCGACCAAGGTTTCCGACAGCGCGCGCAGCACCTCGCCCGAGCAGCGGCGGTCGTTGACCCAAGCGGTCTTGCGCCCATCGGCAGTGTTGACGCGGCGCAGGATCAGTTCCGACCCGCCGGGCAAACCAGCCTCGGCCAGGATCGCATGGGCGGGATGGTCCTCGGGCAGTTCGAACTCGGCCACGACCTCGCCCTGCGCGGCCCCTTGCCGGACCAGTTCGGCCCGCCCGCGCCAGCCCAGCACGAAGCCCAGAGAGTCGAGTAGGATCGACTTGCCGGCGCCCGTCTCGCCGGTCAGCGCGTTCAGGCCCGGCTGAAAGGTCAGTTCCAGCCGGTCGATGATCAGCATGTCGCGGATATCAAGGGCGCGCAGCATCGGGTCGTCAGCGTCCCAAGCCTGTCACCATGGCGATTACAACCACTGGCCCTTGATCGTCTGGCGGTAGATCTGGCTGAGCCAGTTGTTGCCGCGGCTCTTGAGTTCAAGCCCGCGCGACGTCAGCAGCTTGTAAGCCGCATCATACCATTCGGACGACTGGTAGTTGTAGCCAAGGATCGCACCAGCCGACTGCGCCTCGTCAACCAGCCCCAGGGCCAGATAGGCCTCGACAAGGCGGTACAGCGCCTCGGCGGTGTGGGTGGTGGTCTGGAAATCCTCGACCACTACTCGGAAGCGGTTGATTGCGGCGGTATAGTGATCCTGACGCAGATAATAGCGCCCGATCTCCATTTCCTTGCCCGCCAGATGGTCGAAAGCCAGATCGAATTTCAGAACCGCCGAGGTTGCATATTCGCTGTCGGGATAGACCTCGATCACCGTTCGCAGGGCCTGTAGCGCTTGGAAGGTCAGGCCCTGGTCGCGGCCGACCTCGTCAATCTGATCATAATAGCTGAGCGCCAGAAGGTATTGCGCATAGGCCGCGTCCTCGTCGGTGGGGTAGAAGTCGATATACCGCTGCGCGGCGGCGCGGCTTTCCTCATAATTCTTGTCCGAATGGAACGCAAAGGCCTGCATGATCAGCGACCGCTTGGCCCATTCGGAATAGGGGTACAGGCGCTCCACTTCCGAGAAGTACCAGGCGGCGTCATCCGGCCTATTCTGCGACAACTCGAATTCGCCACGGGTGAAAATCTGTTCGGGGGTATAGCCTTCTAGGTTTTGGGACCGGTCGGCCCCCTTGTTTCCAAACAAGCCGCCCGCATTGCCGCATGCCGTCAAAGTAGCCGCCAGAAGAATCACGCCCGCAAGCCTGACTGCCGCCTTGAAGCCAACCATACCGCCCATCCTAGTCGTCTTGTCTCTTTGGGTAACCCCGGATTGGGCTTTGGTCTAGCATATAAAATTCCGGTGCAAAACGCCTTTAACGACCCGCGACGGAATTGTCGCCAAGACGGGACAGATCAGGCCACCTGCGGGATTTCCGCAAAGGCCAGACCCTGCCCCGGCAATTGCATTGCCTGTTCCGGCGTGCACAGAACCGGGCGCACCGCGCCGGGCGTTTCGAACAGTTTGCGGAGTAGGGTGTTGGTCATCGCGTGGCCGGATTTCTCGCCGACGAAATGGCCGAAGATCGGGCCGCCGGCCAGATACAGATCCCCCAGCGCATCCAGCATCTTGTGACGCACGGCTTCGTCCGCACGGCGGAAGCCGCCCGGAGTCAGAACCGAGTCGCCCTGCACCACGACAGCGTTGTCCAGCGTGCCACCCAGAGCCAGACCGCTTTCGCGCATCGCTTCGACATCAGAGCGGCGGCAGAACGTTCGACAATCGGACAGTTCGCGGGCAAAGGCACCGTTGCGCATGTCAAGAATCTTGGTCTGCCGTCCGATGGCCACGTCTTCGAAATCGATGTGGAACTCGATGATCAAGCCGTCCGCCGGACGGATCGACGCCCGCGCGCCCTCGCGCTCGGCGACGACCGGCTTGAGCACCTCGTAAGCCAGAACGGGGCTGGCCTGGCGGCGTACACCCTTGGACATGATGCCGCGCACGAATTCAATCGACGAGCCATCCATGATCGGGACTTCGGGGCCGTCGATCTCGATCAGGGCATTGTGGATGCCGCATCCGGCCAAGGCTGCCATGATATGTTCAACAGTAGACACCGAGACGCCCGCATCATTGACCAACCGCGTGCACAGCTGGGTCCGCTCAACAACGTCATAGATCGCCGGGATCATTGCATTGCCCAGTTCGATATCGGTCCGCTTGAACCAAATACCGTGCCCGGCGGCAGCCGGCTTAAGAACCATCGTCGCGGGCTTGCCGCTATGCAAACCCACGCCTTTGAACGTGACCGAAGATTTGAGCGTCTGTTGCAAATGGGACCTCTGTGAGCGGTGTCCGACCCAAAACGGCCGTGTTGCCACTCAGTTAAGGAAGCACCGGAGGCACCTCAACTCACTCTTTGTAACCGAATGAAACAGTTTTGCGAACGATCGGCAAAAGCCTGCCGATCCGCATGTAAATATCTGAAAACAAATAATAAAGGGTCGCCAACCGGCGACCCTTCCTCAGAATTTGTTACCGCGATCAGTTGGCCTGACGCCGCAGGAAGGCCGGTATCTCGATCCGTTCCTGATCCGGGTCGGCCGCGTCTTGCGCAGGTGCCGTGGCGTCAGTCTGGCGCAATGCGGGCTGCTGACGGACAGGTTGCGCGGGGGTGTCCGAGGCATGTCCGGTCATCCGATCGATCAGGCGGTTGAAGCCGAAACGCGGCCGTTCCTCAGCCGCAGGGCGCGGCGGTTGTGCCGACGCCTGCGGACGCTGCGCGTTCAGGCGCTGCGACTCGCTCGGCACTTTCTGGACCGCGGCCTGCAACCGCTGCATGGCCTGCGGCGAAGGAGTGCCCGGCGCATGTGAATGCACCGGATCGGCTGCGGCTTCGACCGGCTGGGGCACCGACCCGGTTTCGGCTGCGCTTGGCTGATAGGCCGGCGGCGGAAGATCATCGTCATCCGACGCGGTTTCGGTGCCCGTGTCGTAGAAGCTCTCTTTGAACTCTACTTCCTCGATCGACTCGAACAGGGTCGGCGCGATGTTCTCGGCCGCCTCGACAACTTCGGCCGGACGCGGCTGGGCCTCGACTTCAGGGACTTCCTGCTCGGCCGAGGTGGCGCGGCTCAGCGGCGCTGCCATCGACCGGCGCGGCGCCGGAGCCTCGGCGGCGCTGTCGCTGGCGTCGATGCCGGTGGCCACGACCGATACGCGCATCTTGCCTTCCATCTCGGGGTCCAGAGTGGAGCCGACGATGATGTTGGCCTCTGGGTCCACTTCCTCGCGGATGCGGTTGGCGGCCTCGTCCAGTTCGAACAGGGTCAGGTCATGGCTGCCGGTGATGTTGATCAGAACACCTTTGGCGCCCTTGAGGCTGATTTCGTCCAGCAGCGGGTTGGCGATGGCCTTTTCGGCGGCCTGAATGGCGCGGTCTTCGCCCTCGGCCTCGCCGGTACCCATCATGGCCTTGCCCATTTCGTCCATCACCGCGCGGACGTCGGCGAAGTCGAGGTTGATCAGGCCCGGACGTACCATCAGGTCGGTCACGCCCTTGACGCCCTGGTACAGCACGTCATCGGCCATCGAGAAAGCCTCGGTGAACGTGGTCTTTTCGTTGGCCAGACGGAACAGGTTCTGGTTGGGGATTATGATCAGCGTGTCAACAACCTTCTGCAGCGCCTCGACGCCGTCCTCGGCCTGACGCATGCGCTTGGCGCCCTCGAACTGGAAGGGTTTGGTCACCACGCCCACGGTCAGTACGCCCAGTTCACGCGCGGCCTGCGCGATGATCGGAGCGGCGCCGGTGCCGGTGCCCCCGCCCATACCGGCGGTGATGAAGCACATATGCGCGCCGGCCAGGTGATCGACAATCTGCTCGATGCTCTCTTCGGCGGCGGCGGCACCCACTGAAGCCCGGGCGCCCGCGCCCAACCCCTCGGTCACCTTGATGCCCAACTGCACCCGCGCCGAAGAGCGGCTTTGCTGCAGTGCCTGCGCGTCCGTGTTGGCCACCACGAAATCCACGCCGTCGAGTTGCTTTTCAATCATGTTGTTGACGGCATTGCCGCCTGCCCCGCCAACGCCAAATACCGTGATCCGTGGCTTCAGTTCATCCTGCCCGGGCATCGAAAGATTTAATGTCATGCTCTGTCCGCCTGTTATATGTCCGCCAATGCGGGATTTTCTTGCCTATCCACCTGCAATCCTACAATCCGAATTGGCAAACGTCACGCCAAAAACGCAAAATTGCCACAAAATATGGAAGAAAACAGACCCGCGCTTGCAGTATTTCGCCGACTCTGGCAGATGTTGCGGGTTGAAGCTGAGGCAACACAACACGCCAACGGCCCGCAACGCCGGGTTGCGGGGGGAGGTCACGTATCCGAACTCTCAGAAAGCCTGCTCGGCCTTCGGTCTGCACCTCTTGTCCGGGTGCTGAGTGAATCTCTAACACGGCCTCTTGATCCTGTCACCGTGCAATCGGGTAAAATGCGCGGCGAAAACCGCCGCACATCGTTGATTTTTCAGGGAGTCAGGTCCAGCGCCTCGACGATCTGGGTATATGGCAGGCCGGCAGTGTCGTTGAGCCGCGCCACCTGGGCGGGCGTGTCGCTTTCGAACAGGCACATGCAACGGCCGTCGCCCGGCGAGAAGGTCGAGCGGATATAGCGGATCTGGTCACCGCCGGCGCGCATGGTCTCGGCCGTCCCGATCGCTGCCTTCTGCGCGCCTGCGAGGTCCTCCATGCTGATGCCCTTGAGATTTCTTTCCACCATGAATACAGGCATTTCGTGCTCCTCTCACAAACCGTTTCTGTCAATGAGGGCATTTCAACAGAACCCGGCGCACGGGACTATGGGCGCACCGTTATCATTCGATAACTGACGGTTTGGCCCGGGTGTTGTATCCTTGCCCTGTGGTTTTCAAGGGGAGGGTTGCCATGGAGATGTCCCAGATCCGCTATGTCCTGACCGCGGCGCGGACGCTTAATTTCACCAAGGCGGCCGAGGAATGCGACGTGTCGCAACCGGCGCTGACCAAGGGCATCAAGGCGCTGGAGGAGGAGCTGGGCGCGCCGGTATTTCACCGCGAGGGGCGGCGCATCCTGCTCAGCGAGTTCGGCCGTTCGATGCTGCCGCATCTCGAACACATCCTCGAAGAGACCGAGGCCACGCGGGTTCTGGCCCGCAACTTTCGCCTGCTGGAAAAGACACCGATCCGCCTTGGCGTGATGCCGACGATCGGGCATGTGCGGCTGGCGCGATTTCTGGCCGCCTTCAAGCACGACCACCCCGGCATGGAACTGGCGGTCAGGGAAGCCCCGGTATCGGAGTTGGAGAGCCTTCTGGCCGATGACGAGCTGGACGCGGTGGTGATGACGGCGGGCGACGACATCCGCGACAGGTTCCGCGTCCACCCTCTCTATTTCGAACGCTACGTGGTGGTTCTGCCGCCCGAGCACCGGCTGCAGCGCAAGAACGCCATAACGCTGGCCGAGCTTTCGGGGCAGGACTACGTCGACCGGCTGGCCTGCGAACTGCGCGAAATGGTCATGTCGGTCTGCGATTCGAAGGGGGTCGAGCTGTATGCCCGGTTTCGTTCGGAACGCGAGGACTGGGTGCAGGCGATGGTTCTGGCCGGGATCGGTTTTGCCTTCATGCCGGAATATTCGGTGACCCTGCCCGGCCTCGTCCAGCGCCCGCTGACTGAGCCCGAGGTGAGCCGGGAGGTGGCGATGATCACCGTTCCCGGCCGCAAATTCTCGCCCCCGATGGAGGCTATGATGCGCTCGGCCAGAAGCTTTGCCTGGCCGGGCTGAGCATCCTTACCAGTTGTCCTTGAACCAGCGCACGGCACGGCGGAACGGGCGCACGGCCGAGCTGTCGACCGGGGTTTCGAAATCCCACCATTCGTCTTGCGGATGCGCGGCAAACAGGGCCAATCCGACCGCCGAGGAAAAGCCGGGCCCCGTGGCCGATTGCGGCAGGCCGTGCACCCGCAGAGGCCGCCCCAGGCGGACCCGCTGACCCAGAATGCGGCTGGCCAGCCCATCGAGGCCGGGAATCTGGCTGCCTCCTCCGGTCAACACGATCTGCTGGCTGGGCATGTGGTCGAACCCGGCGGCGTCCAGCCGCAGGCGGACCTCTTCCAGAATCTCTTCGACGCGGGGGCGCATGATGCCGATCAGTTCGGCACGGCTGACGGTGCGTCGGTCGTGTTCCCAGTCGCCGGTGTCCGCGCCGATGTCGATCATGTCGCGGTCATCGGCGCCAGTGGCATGAACGCCGCCATTGAAGGTCTTGATCCGTTCGGCGATGGTGGTCGAGACCCCCAGCCCCATCGAAATGTCACTGGTGACGTGATCGCCGCCCATGCGTACGCTGTCGGCATAGATCATGTGTTTTTTGATGAAGATCGACACGCCGGTCGATCCACCGCCCATGTCGATACAGGCGGCGCCCAGTTCCTGCTCGTCCTCGACCAGCGCCGAAATTCCCGACACATAAGCCGAGTTGGCAATGCCCGCCAACTCCAGATCGCACCGCTTGATGCAGCGCACCAGGTTCTGGATGGCGACCGCATCGACGGTCAGCATGTGCATGTCCACGGCCAGCGTCTGCCCCATCTGCCCGCGCGGGTCGATCAAGCCCGAGCGGTTGTCGAGCGCGAAATTCACCGGCTGGGCATGAAGCACCTCGCGCCCCGCCCCATAGTCGGGCACATCGCAAGCATTCAGAACGCGACCGATCTCGGCCTCGGTGACCTCGTGCCCGTCTAGGTCCACCTGCGCGTCCAGTCCATACGAGCGCGGATTGGCCCCCGAGAAACAGGCGATCACGTGATCGACCCGGATGTCGGCCATCTTCTGCGCCGCCTGCAGCGCTGTACGGATGGCGCGTTCGGTTTCCTGCATGGCCGTGATTTCGCCAAACCGCACCCCACGCGACCGGGTGGTGGCCGCGCCGATGACCCGAAACCCGGTCTGCCCGGCCAGCGAGCCGATCGAATTGTCCTCGCTCAGCCGACCGGTCCCGTCGAACCGCAGCACGAGGCAGGCAATCTTGGATGTCCCCACATCGAGGATCGCGACCACCCCCCGCTGCATGGCCTGCTGGCGCATCTGGCGCATCGCGCGCTGAGACTGATAAAGATCGGTCATCATCGTATTCACTGCCCGTTACCCGTTGTCACTTTTGTATTCCACCAGTCTGCGCTGGCGGCTTCGGTCATCCGAATGGTCGGGCGCGACCCCAGCCGCATATCGACCATGGCCACGTCCCGTTCCAGAAGATCCTGAACCTCGTTCACTGCCAGAACCCGCTCCAGCGCACGCACCGGGCGCTCGGTCGGCAGCATGATGCGCTGGTTGCGGTCCAGAACCAGATCCCAGCGCCGTTCGCCCACCCGCAGCAGGCCGCGCACACGGTCGCCCAGGCCGCGCGCGGTGCGCAGCAGTTCCAGCGCCTCGGCCACATGCTTGTCAGCACCCTCGCCCGCGATCAGCGGCAGATCGGGCCGCTCCGTCCGGCGAGCGATCGACGCCACATGCGCGCCGGTTTCGTCCAGCAGCTCGAGGCCTTCGCGCGTGCGCCATACGACGACCGGCTGACGCTCGACCACGTCCACCTGCAGGATACCGCCCGGCCGGATCCGCACGCTGGCCGACTTCACCGGATCCAGCCCGGTGATCGTTTCGCGGATCTGCTCGACATCCAGATCCCACGAACTGATGGGGAAATCGAGCGGCACCACCTCTCGAATGTCATCGGACAGGTCGGAACCCGCGCCGTCGATCGCCATCAGCTTGACCATGAATTCGGGACGTTCCTGGAAAGCGGTGATTACACCGTCGACTTGCGCAGTCAGTGCTTCGCGCCGGGTCTCGTCGGCAAAGAACAGACCAACGGCGGCGGCCAGAGCGCCCAGAGGCAGACCGATCTTGAGGCCGCGCCGGATGCCTGGAGTCAGCATCCAGCGCTGCAGACGGTAGCTGAGGCGCGAAGGGGCGGGATCGGCACGCCCGGTGCGACGGCGGAACAGACGCCCACCGCGCAGGCGCAGCTTGGGATCAGACTGGGCCTTTGCATTGCCGCCCGCCTGAAATGTTGCATCCGGCCCCGCAAGGGGTTTGGGCCGATATACGTCTGGCGCGCGCGAGGCAGTCAACGATCGCATGAAGCGTCCTCGACCATCCAGGCGCAGAGCTGACCGAAGGTCATGCCCAGATGCGCGGCTTGTTCAGGCACCAGCGAGGTGGGGGTCATGCCCGGCTGGGTGTTGGTCTCCAGAAGGAACAGGCCGTCTTCGCCCTTGGCGTCGTCCCAGCGGTAGTCGGTGCGACTGACGCCCCGGCACCCCAAAACCTGATGCGCGCGCAGGGCATAATCCATGCACAGCTCGAAGATACGCGGCGGGATATCGGCGGGCAGCACGTGGCGCGACCCGCCGGGCTTGTATTTGGCGTCGTAGTCATACCAGCCGTCGGTCAGGATCTCGGTCACGGTCAGGGCGCGGTCGCCCATCACGGTGACCGTCAGCTCGCGCCCGGCCACGTATTGCTCGACCATGACCTGTTCGGGCATGTCATCCGACAGCTGCGGCGGGCCGTTCGACCCCTCGAAAACAAGGTAGATCCCGACGCTCGATCCTTCGTTGTTGGGCTTGACCACATATGGCGCGGGCATGACGTGTCCCGCCATCACGTCCGATTTCGGAACGATCAAGCTGTTGGCCACCGGCAGGCCGGCCGCGCGGAAGACCTCTTTGCTGCGCTGTTTGTCCATGGCCAACGCCGAAGCCAACACGCCTGAATGCGTGTAGGGAATTCGCAGCCACTCCAGCAGACCCTGCACGCAACCATCCTCGCCCCAGCGGCCATGCAAGGCGTTGAAGACAACGTCGGGCTTGATGTCCTGCAAGCGCGCACAAAGGTCAGGACCGGCGTCCAGTTCGACGACCTCGATCCCTTCTCCCACAAGGGCGGCTGCGCATTCGCGCCCACTGCTGAGAGACACCTCGCGTTCCGCCGAGGGGCCGCCCATCAATACCGCCACTTTGGGGTTTGTCCTGCTCGACCTACCCACGTTCGTGCGCCTCAATGTCCCCGGACCTTATCTGGTGGTCCGTATTTCGTTATGCCTTTGATCCGTCGCCTGAATTTGCCTGTTTTGGTCTGACGGTCGGGGCTTTAGTCTGTCAGCGGATCACCGACCCGCATGATTTCCCACTCTAGCGTGATCCCGCTTGTTTCGTAAACCTTTTTTCGCACCTCTTCGCCCAGCCCTTCGAGGTCGGCGGCGGTGGCGTTTCCGGTGTTGATCAGGAAATTCGAATGCTTGGGGCTCATCTGTGCGCCCCCGCGCCGGGCGCCGCGCATTCCGGCGTCTTCGATCACCTTCCAGGCCTTCAGGTCGTGCACATCATCGGCCCGCCCGGTCGAGGAAAACCCGGCCGGATTGCGGAAGGTCGACCCTGCGCTGCGGTCCTTGGTGGGCTGGGTCTCGTCGCGCTTTTTCAACTGCGCCTCCATCCGGGCGTGCAGGTCTGACGGATTGCCAGCCGGGCCCTGGAACGTGGCCGACACCAGCACCGCACCTTCAGGCAGGTCGGACTGGCGATAGCGGAAGTTCAGGTCGGCGGGTGTCAGCTCGACCAACTCGCCCTGCCGGGTGACGATGGTGGCCGATTTCAGAACATCGGCCGTGTAGCTGCCATAGCAACCGGCGTTCATCCGCACGGCCCCACCGATGGAACCGGGGATGGTGCGCAGAAAGGTGAGGTCCACCCCCGCATCCGCCGCCTTGCGCGCGACATGCGCATCCAGTGCGGCCGCCCCTGCGGTGACTGTGGTGCCTTCGACCGAGATGCCGTTGAAGCCGCGCCCCAGTCGGATCACCACGGCCCGCAGCCCGCCGTCGCGGACGATCAGATTCGAGCCGACGCCCATCGGGAACACCGGCACCTCGGACGGAAGATCGCGCAGGAAAGCCTGCAAATCCTGAAGGTCAGCCGGCTGAAACAGATAATCCGCCGGGCCGCCAACACGCAGCCAGGTGAGGTCGTTCAGAGGTCGGTTCGGCGTCAGGCGGCCTTGAGGCGTTGGCAAAGTGGTCATTGAGGCTAGATCGCGGATTCGGTGGGGCGTGGCAAGCCCGTTCCAAGACGCAGGTTCAAATCCGCCGCCGCAGCCACCGCCCAAGGTAGATCACCGGCCAACGCAGCACCGACATGCCGGCGGCCAGAACGAACAGGCCGACCCACGGGCCGTTTTCGTAAGTGACATAGCCCAGGATCGGGATGCCCACCGCGATCAGCGCATAGGCGCGGGTCCAGTGGTTGTCCTTGCTGGGGATCATGGCCAGCACATTGGCGGCGACGCCCCACAGGGCGGCCAGTGCGATCGACCAACTCATTGCCCCACCTCGCGGCCCGACCATTTTCGCCAGTAATACCGGATGGGGTTGCGGAACATCGATACGAACCCGGCAAAGGCCAGCGCTCCGATCAACCAGCCATGGGCCACGCCAAGCCAGACGATCAGAACTGGTGCGAAGATCAGTAGTACGATGCCCGGCGGAAATTGCAGGCGCATCGGCAACAGCGCCACGACAGTGGCGCAGATCACCCAAAGGGCGGCAAAGAAAACGGAATAATCCATGGCTCTCTCCGCAAATGAGTCACATGCCAGGGCAGGAACACATCCGCAAGTTGTGCACCCAAATGCCTGCTAACGTCAAACGGCTTGTTTTACCTTCAGCCGGTCAGGCAGCGCATTGGCCCAGGCACTGATGGTGCCCGCGCCCAGGCAGACGACCATGTCGCCGGGCCGGGCCTGCTCGCGTACCAGACGCTCCAGGTCGCCTTCGTCCAGCAGCGCGCGCGCGTGGCGGTGGCCGTGACGGATCAGGCCCTGCACCAGATCATCGCGGCTGGCGCCTTCGATCGGATCCTCACCGGCAGAGAAGACCTCGGCAATGGCCACGACATCGGCGTCGTTGAAACAGGCGCAGAAATCGTCGAACAGGTTGGACAGGCGCGAATAGCGGTGCGGCTGATGCACGGCGATCACGCGGCCTTCGGTCGCCTGACGCGCAGCCTTGAGCACCGCCGCGATTTCCACCGGGTGGTGGCCGTAATCGTCGATGATGGTGACGCCGTTCACCTCGCCCACCTTGGTAAAGCGGCGGTTGACGCCGCCGAAATTGGCCAGCGCATCGCGGATTTCAGCGGTCTTCATGCCCAGATGACGGGCCACGGCCACGGCCGACAGCGCGTTCGAGACGTTGTGATCGCCCGGCATCGGCAGGGTGCAACCCTCGATCACCGTGTCCTCGTATTGCAGGTGGATGTCGAAATGCGCAATGCCGCCCTTGTAGGTCAGGTTGACCGCACGCACGTCGGCCTGGGCGTTGAACCCATAAGTGCGCACGCGGCGGTCGGTGATGCGGCCCACCAGTGCCTGAACCTCGGCATGGTCGGTGCAGCACACCGCTAGACCGTAGAACGGGATGTTCGAGACGAAATCGTGAAAGCCCGCGCGCAGCCGGTCGAAATCGCCCCAATGCTCCATGTGCTCAGGGTCGATATTGGTCACGATGGCGATGGTCGCGGGCAGCCGGTTGAACGAGCCGTCGGATTCGTCAGCCTCGACCACCATCCACTCGCCCTGCCCCATCCGCGCGTTCGAGCCGTAAGCATGGATTACGCCGCCGTTGATGACGGTTGGGTCGAAATCGCCCGCCACCATCAGCTCGGCCATCATCGTGGTGGTCGTGGTCTTGCCGTGGGTACCGGCGATGGCAATGTTGGATTTCAGCCGCATCAGCTCGGCCAGCATGTCGGCACGGCGCACCACCGGCAGGCCCAATGCACGGGCGCCGTCCAGTTCTGGGTTGCCCGGCTTGATCGCCGTCGAAACGACAACCACGGCGGCATTGTCGAGGTTTTCAGCCCGCTGACCCACAAAAATCTCAGCCCCCAGCGACGCCAGACGGTCGGTGATCTTCGAGGCTTTAAGGTCGGATCCCTGCACCTGATACCCAAGGTTCAGCAGCACTTCGGCAATGCCCGACATCCCGATGCCGCCGATGCCCACGAAATGGATCGGTCCGACATCCTGCGGCAGTTTGGTTGCTGGATTCATGGGGTCTCCTTCTGCGCCAGCTGTTCGACAAGGGCCACCAGACGCTCGGTCGCGTCGGGCGCCCCGACAGACAGGGCGGCATGGGCCATTTTCTGTGCGGCTTCGGGGTTGGTCAGAACCAGTGCGATTTGCTCGGTCAGGGCGGGAACGTCAAGGGCCTTTTCGGGGATCATGATCGCCGCGCCCGCCTGTACCAGCCCGCGCGCATTGGCGGTCTGGTGATCGCCTGCTGCGGCAGCAAAGGGGATCAGGACCGAGGGCCGCCCGATCACCGAGATGTCAGCCACGCTCGACGCACCCGAGCGGCTGATCACCAATTGCGCCTCGGACATGCGGCGGGGGACGTCGTGGAAGAAGGGTTGGACCTCGGCCAGAATCCCGTGTTCGGCGTAGAAGGCGGTGACCCGCTCGACATCCTCTTCGCGCGCCTGGTGCGAAACACGGATATACTGGCGCAGGCTCTCGGGCAG
The DNA here is from genome assembly GCF_059613045.1 of Ruegeria sp. BHSC037. NCBI lineage: Bacteria > Pseudomonadati > Pseudomonadota > Alphaproteobacteria > Rhodobacterales > Roseobacteraceae > Ruegeria > Ruegeria sp. BHSC037. The sequence goes on along the minus strand of NZ_JBXWRT010000002.1, from coordinate 153,147 downwards.
TGCGACGATGGCGCCGGGCACCACGTCGCTGAGGATGCGGGCGCCCTGGCTGCCGCCCATCACGAGCACCGACATCGGGTAATCTCCGGGCGGGATGTAAGGCGCGGCGGCGCGCTCCAGCACGGCGGCCCGGACGGGGTTGCCGGTGTGGATACCGTGGGCGCCCTCGGGCAGGTCGGTGGGCCAGACGCCGCAGGCCACATGCGCAACGCGGGTGGCGAACAGCTGGTTCACACGCCCCAGAACGCCGTTTTGTTCGTGGATCATGCGGGGCAGACGCAGCATCACCGCCGCGCTCAGCGCCGGGATCGACGGGTAGCCGCCGAACCCCACCACCACGTCCGGCCTGTTGCGCAGCAACTGGACCGTCATCCCGGCAACTCCGGCCGCGATCCGGGGACCGGCCAGCGCCTTGGCCGCCAGCCCGCCGCGGGCGAATGTGGCCGAGGACACCTCGACAATCTCGGTAGAATGCGGGAAACCGCCCGTATAGCGCGCGCCGCGCGCGTCGGTGGACAGGCGCACGCGCCAACCCTTGTTCAGCATGGCCTCAGCAAGCGCCTGAGCGGGGAACATGTGGCCCCCGGTTCCGCCAGCCGCGATCAGCAAATAAGGGTTCGTCATCAGCTCCGTCCGCGCAGAATGTCGCCCAGTTCGCCCTGTGGGCGGGTGCGGGTGAAGGCCAGAAGCATGCCCAGCGCGATGCCGCCCGCGATCAGCGACGAGCCGCCATAGCTGACGAAGGGCAGCGTCATGCCCTTGGCCGGCAGCAGGCGCACGGCGACGCCCATGTTGATCATCGCCTGCACACCGAACATGCAGGCCAGACCGGTGCCCGCCAGACGGATGAACATGTCACGTTCGCGCATCAGCCGCAGCAGCGAGCGCACGACGATCAGCGCATAAAGCGCGATGATGATCAGCACCAGGATCAGGCCGTATTCCTCGGCCGCCACGGCGATGATGAAATCGGTATGTGCATCGGGCAGCGACCATTTCACCTGCCCCTCTCCCACGCCAACGCCGAACAGGCCGCCCTCTCGGATGGCGTTGGTGGCATAACCCAACTGGGTGGTGGGATCGACTTCCTGGTTCAGGAAACCATCGATGCGCCGGGCGAAATGTTCGGAATTGGCGTAGGCGAACATGCCACCCAAGACGACCGCCCCCGCCATACCCAACAGCAGAAACATCGGCGCACCGGCCACAAAATACATCACGCCCCAGCCGAACAGGATTAGACAGGCCTGACCGAAATCAGGCTGCATCACCAGCATGCCCACGATCGACAGGCACAGCGCGAAGGACCACAGCCGCCCCGGCGGACCGTTGATTTCTTGCGCCGCGGCCAGCAGCCAGGCGGCCACGACGATGAAGCCGGGCTTCAGAAACTCGGACGGTTGGACCGAGGCGAAGCCCAGCGAATACCAGCGCACCGCCCCCTTGCCGAAATCGGTCCCGAAGATCGGCAGAAAGGCCAGCGCCACGAAGGCCGCCAGAAAGCCCAGAACCGCCAGCCGTCGCACCAACGTGGGCGACATCATCGAGGTCAGCAGCATTGCGATCAGCGCCAGCGATCCAAACAACGCCTGCCGCTCGACATAGTGGAACGGATCGAACCCGTTTCGCTGCGCCAGCGGCGGCGATGAGGCCAGCCCCAGCAAAAGCCCGATCGCAAACAGGATCAGCACGCAGGACATCGTCCAGCGGTCAATCGTCCGCCACCATTTCGGAAGGATCGGTTCACCGCGCTGGTCCTGGACTGCGCCATACACCATCTCAGTCATGAGATACCGCCACTATCTGCCTCGTTACCGTCCCGTTTTCGGGATCTGTTCAAGAGTCTACAGGGAAAATGCACCTCAGGCCAGCCTCTTCCTCTTGTCATTGGCGTCAATCCGCGCCAAGGGCGGGGGATGCGATTTGACACGATCATACTGGGCGCCGGAGCCGCCGGCATGATGTGCGCCGCCCATTGCGGCGGTCGTGTTCTGGTGATCGACCACGCCAAGGCGCCGGGGGAAAAGATCCGCATCTCGGGCGGTGGGCGGTGCAACTTTACCAACCTCCACGCCGGGCCGCAGAACTTTCTGTCGCAGAACCCGCATTTCTGCAAATCGGCCCTGGCACGATACACCCAGTGGGACTTCATCGACCTCGTAGGCCGCCACGGCATCGCCTGGCATGAAAAGACGCTGGGGCAGCTGTTCTGCGACGGCTCATCGAAGCAGATCATCGCCATGCTGCTGGCCGAGATGGACCGCGCGGGCGCCGAGCTGTGGTTGCATACGTCGCTGCGCGATCTGCGAAAGACCGAAACCGGATTTTCCCTATCGGTCGAGCGCGAGGGCGCGCGGCACGACCTGAGCTGTGCCAACCTGGTGGTGGCCACAGGGGGCAAATCCATCCCCAAGATGGGTGCGACTGGGCTGGCCTATGACATTGCTGCACAGTTCGGCCTGCGCGTGACAGAAACCCGCGCGGCCTTGGTGCCGTTCACCTTTCCGGATGGGCGGTTCAAGGACCTGTCCGGAGTTTCCGTCCCCGCGCGACTGTCGAATACGCGCGCAAGTTTCGAAGAGGCGCTGCTGTTCACCCATCGCGGCCTGAGCGGGCCAGCGGTGCTGCAACTCTCCTCGTACTGGCGCGAGGGCGAGGCGATCCGGGTCAACCTGATCCCCGAGTTGTCCCTGTTGGACCTGCTCCGCGCGCGGCGGCAAAGCGCGGGCCGCAAGGCACTGACCACCGAACTGGCACGTCACCTGCCCGCCCGCCTGGTCGAGTATCTGAGCACCCACATCCCGATGCCCGGCAACCTGGCCGATCAATCGGATGCGGCACTGCAGGCACTGACCGATGCGCTGTCCGACTTGGTGCTGACCCCCTCGGGCACCGAGGGGTACCGCACCGCCGAGGTCACCTTGGGCGGCATCGACACGGATGGCCTGTCGTCCAAAACGATGGAGGCCAGGGATGTCCCCGGCCTCTTTGCGATTGGCGAAGCGGTGGATGTCACCGGATGGCTAGGCGGATACAATTTTCAGTGGGCGTGGTCCTCGGGCCACGCCGCCGGAAAAGCAATCGCCGCTCGCGTTTAGCCAACGACGTTGTAGCCGCGGCCGCGCATACAGTTGCGCACGATGACTTCCTGCTTTTGCGTGTTCGAGATGGCGCTGGCGCCCGCGCCCACCAATGCACCGGCCACGGCCGCACGGCCCAGATCGCTGGCGCTGTCGTCGATGATGGCCTTGGTGCCGGCCACCCCGGCCGCACCGACCGCGGCACTGCGCGCGGTATTGGCGTCGACGGTGCCCTGCTGGCGCGCAAGGGCCTGACACTGGGCCAGGTCAGCGTTGTAGTTGGGGCTGACCGGACCATCGACGATAGGCTGGTAGTTCGCGCCGACATCGGCGCAGGCCGCCACAGTCAGAAGCGCGGGCAGGATCAGGGAAAGCTTACGGTTCGGCATCGTTTTGACCTCGTGTCTGTTTCGCCTGACGCAAATCTGGATTTTTGAGGCGCGTCAAGCCGATGGCGGTTCACCTTGGCGCAATCGGCGGTTCATTGCAAATGCCGGGATCACAACCGCTGTTTCACCTGCGCCACGAAATCATCGCCGCGCTGTTCAAAGTTGTCGTACTGGTCGAAACTGGCCGCCGCGGGGGCTAGCAGTACAGTTTCACCCGGCGCGGCGTCGCACATGGCCTGCTCCACCGCCTCGGCCATGGTGGTGCAGACGCGGGTTTCGACCGACAACTGCATGGCGAACGCGGCCGCCTCCCGCCCGATCACATAGGCGCACAGAACCTCGTCGGTCGCGTCGTTCAGCGCGGCAATGCCGCCCTCTTTCTCAAGCCCGCCGCAGATCCAGCGGATCTTCTTGAACGCGCCCAGCGCCTTGACCGCGCTGTCGACATTGGTGGCCTTGGAATCGTTTACGAAGGTCACGCCATTCGCCTCAGCGATGATCTGGCTGCGGTGCGGCAGACCCGGATAGCTGTGCATCGCGTCCTCGATCATCTTGGGCGCCAGCCCCAGCGCGCGGCAGGCAGCATAGGCCGAACACGCATTTTGATGGTTGTGGGTGCCGGGCAGGCCCTTGATGCCGCGCAGGTCGATCGAAGCGGCCTGCCGCCCTTTGCGATATTCCGACAGGAATCCCTTGCGGGCAAAGACCTGCCAGCCCGGGCCGGCCAATTTGCGCGCCACCGAGACGCGGATCACCCGGTCGTCGCCGGGCCCTTCGGCCAGTTGCCCTGCCAAAAACGCGCCTTCGATCTCGTCCACGCCGATCACGGCACGGTCAGGGCCACCTTCGGAGAACAGGCGGCGTTTGGCGGCGAAATAGCCGCCCATGCCCCCGTGCCGGTCTAGATGGTCGGGCGAGAGATTGGTGAACACCGCCACGTCGGGCGTCAGCGCACGCGCCAGTTCGGTCTGATAGCTGGAAAGTTCCAGCACCACCACCGATCCATCGCCGCCGGGCTCGATATCCAGCACCCCGCGCCCGATATTGCCCGCCAGCTGCGCCTCGCGCCCCGACTGGGTCAGGATGTGGTGGATCAGCGCGGCCGTGGTCGATTTCCCGTTCGAACCGGTGACGGCGACCACACGCGGCGGCACATCGAACTTGTCCCATTCGGCACCGCCCAACGAGCGGAAGAACAGACCAATGTCATTGTCGACCGGTACGCCAGCCTGCAGTGCGGCGGCAACAACCGGGTTCGGTTCGGGATAAAGATGGGGAATGCCGGGCGAAACGATCAAGGTGGCGATCGCGTCAAAGGCGCCCTGCCGTCGCAGGTCCTGACACATGAACCCCTCGGTCTCGGCCTTTTCGCGCGCGGCAGGGTTGTCATCCCAGCACACTGGCTCGGCTCCGCCCGCCCGCAATGCGCGCGCCGTGGCCAGGCCCGACCGCCCCAGCCCCAGAACCGCAACCTTATGTCCTGAAAACCCTTTGACCGGGATCATGCCGCGCACCTTCTTCCATCTGCCAATGCGCCGCCACCCTGTACCGAAGAATTGACCCTTGGCAAGGGCGGCGTCAGGCTCGCGCCCTTGGCGCGAGCCGGGCCCAACGGGTACAGGCGGGCCGCAGGCCTGCTGCGCCCGGCGGGAGCCTTACCGTACTTTCAGCGTCGCCAGACCGATCATCGCCAAGATCAGCGAGATGATCCAGAATCGGATCACGATGGTCGGTTCGGCCCAGCCTTTTTTCTCATAGTGGTGATGGATCGGCGCCATCAGGAACACCCGCCGCCCGGTGCGTTTGTAATACAGCACCTGGATGATAACGCTCAGCGCCTCGACCACGAACAGGCCGCCGACGATGGCCAGAACCAACTCGTGCTTGGTGGCGACCGCGATGGCGCCCAGTGCGCCGCCCAAGGCCAGTGATCCGGTATCCCCCATGAACACCGCGGCGGGCGGCGCGTTGTACCACAGAAACCCAAGCCCGCCGCCAAACAGCGCGGCGGTGAAAATCAGGATCTCGCCCGTGCCGGGGACATAATGCACGTCCAGATATTCGGTAAAGTCGACGCGACCCACCGCATAGGCGATCACGCCCAAGGTCGAGGCCGCAATCATCGCGGGCATGATGGCCAGCCCGTCCAAACCGTCGGTCAGGTTCACGGCATTCGCCGCCCCCACGATCACCACGATCGAAAACGGAATGTAGAAGATACCCAGATTGATCAGCGTGTCCTTGAAGATCGGCACGGCCAACTGGTTCTGCAGCATCTCCGGGTGGTGCAGAGTCGCCCACAGCGCGGCCAGCGCGGCGATGATGATGCCCAAAGCCAGGCGCATCCTGCCGGAAACGCCCTTGGTATTCTGCTTGGACACCTTGGCATAGTCGTCCGCGAATCCGATGGCCGCATAGGCCAGCGTGACGAACAGAACCATCCAGACATAGGGGTTGTCCCAACGCGCCCACAACAGGGTCGACGTCACCAGTGCCCCCACGATCAGCAGCCCGCCCATCGTGGGTGTGCCGGCCTTGGAGAAATGCCCTTCGGGGCCATCATCGCGAATCGGCTGGCCCTTGCCCTGTTTCCGGCGCAGGACGTTGATCAACGGCTTGCCGAACAGAAAGCCAAAGATCAGTGCCGTCAGAAAGGCGCCGCCTGCGCGGAACGTGATATAGCGGAAGAGGTTGAAAAAATCCCCTCCATCCGACAGGGCGGTCAACCAATACAGCATCCAAAAGCCTTTCTCACACGGCGGTCATGGGTGGTCATGCGTCAAGCGCGCCCACTTGCCCCATTTTCCGCAGCCCGTCAACAATCCGTGCCAGCGCCATGCTGAGCGAGCCCTTCGCCAGAACCGCATCGCCCGCCTGAACCAGACCCGGTAGATGCCGGGCCATTTCGGCGCTGGTTTCGAACCACAGGCCACGCTTGCCCTCGGGCAAGGCCTCGTGCAGCGCCTGCATCAGCGGCCCGATGCAATGCACCTTGTCGATCCGTACCATAGCAGGCACATCCGCCAGCCCTGCGTGCATGGCGCGCTCTTGTGATCCCAGCTCCTTCATGTCGCCCAGAAAGGCGATGCGCCGTGCGCCCTGCGCCGCCGCCAGCACATCCAGCGCCGCCGCCATCGAAGTCGGATTGGCGTTGTAACTGTCATCCAGCAGTTCGATCTGCCCGCCGTCCGGCAATGCCACCATCTCGCGCACGCCCCGCCCCGTAACCGGCGCCCATTTGGCCAGGCCGGCAATGGCCGCGTCCAGATCGATACCCAGCGCGACACAGGCGGCAAGCGCGCCCAGGCCGTTCATGGCAAAATGCGTCCCCGCCGATTGCACGTCGAAGGAAATAGGTCGGCCGAAGGCCTCGGCGGTCACGTGGATGTCTGCGGGCGACTGGGTCACGTCAATCAAACGGTAATCCGACGCGGTGCGGCCGAAATCCACGATCACAGCGCCATGTCGGGCGGCGCAGGTGCGAAGGATGTCGGTATGATCCAGGTCGGCGTTTACGATTGCGGCGCCGCCGGCCTCCAATCCTTCGAAGATGGCGGCCTTTTCGTGGGCTATGCCGGCAACCGACTCAAACGCCTCGAGGTGAACCGCGGCGACCGTGGTGACCAGCGCCACATGCGGGCGGGCCTGCCGCGCGAGGGGTGCAATTTCGCCGGGGTGGTTCATGCCGATCTCGATCACCGCATATTCGGTGTCGCGCGGCATCCGGGCCAGAGTCAGCGGTACACCCCAATGGTTGTTGTAGCTAGCGACGCTGGCATGGGTGCGGCCCTGATCCGACAGGATGGTCGCCAGCATCTCTTTGGTCGAGGTCTTGCCGACACTGCCCGTCACCCCGACCACGCGGGCCTTGCACCGGTCACGGGCGGCGCGGCCCAGCGCCTCGAGCGCGGTCTGTACGTCATTGACGATCAACAGTGGCGCATCGGGGGCCACACCATCGGGCACCCGCGAGACCAGCGCGGCGGCGGCCCCCTTTTCCAGCGCCTGCGCCACGAAATCATGCCCGTCGCGCGCAGCTTTCAACGCCACGAACAGGTCGCCCGGTTGCAGCGTGCGCGTATCGATGGACACGCCGCGCGCCTGCCAATCGGTCGTGGCCCGTCCGCCCGTCGCGGCGGCGGCCTCGGATGCAGTCCAGAGTGTCATGCGACCCTCCCGTCCAGTGCGGCCACGGCGATGCTAGCCTGTTCCACGTCATCGAACGGCAGAACCTGGTCACCCACGATCTGCCCGGTCTCGTGCCCCTTGCCCGCGATCAGCAGCGCATCGCCCGGTTGCAATGCATCTATGCCGCGCAGGATGGCTTCGGCCCGGTCGGCAACCTCGGTCGCGTCGGGGGCCCCGGCCATCACCGCGGCGCGGATGGCGGCGGGGTCTTCCGAGCGCGGGTTGTCGTCGGTGACAAAGACGATATCGGCGTTCTCGGCCGCGGCGCGGCCCATCAGCGGGCGCTTGGTCGCATCCCGGTCGCCGCCCGCGCCGACGATGGCGATCAACCGGCCCATCACATGCGGGCGCAGCGCCTGCAACGCGGTGGCTACGGCGTCGGGCGTGTGCGCGTAATCGACGAATACCGCCGCCCCGTTGCTGCGGGTCGCCGCCAACTGCATCCGCCCCCGCACCGTAGTCAGATGCGGCAGGGTGTCGAAGACATGTTCAGCCTCGTCTCCGCTGGCGATGACCAATCCGCAGGCCAGCAGAACGTTTTCCGCCTGAAACCCGCCGATCAGGTTCAGCCGGGTCTGGAAGGTCTTGCCGCGCCAGGCAAAGCGCAAATCCTGCCCGGTGGCGTCAAACCTTTGATTCAAAAGGCAAAGGTCGACATCCCCGCTGCCCACGGTCAGAACTGTCTGACCGCGTGCTTGCGCGATATCACGGATCGCGCCCCCTTTCGGGTCATCCATGTTGATGACCGCCGTTCCGTCCTGCGGCAGAACCCGGTCGAACAGGCCGGCCTTGGCGGCGAAATACGCCTCGAACGTCGCGTGATAGTCCAGGTGATCCTGGGTGAAATTCGAAAACCCCGCCGCCGTCAGATGCACGCCGTCCAGCCGGCGCTGGTCCAGCCCATGCGACGAGGCCTCCATCGCGGCGTGGGTCACGCCCGCCACCGCGGCCTCGGCCAGACAGCGATGCAGGGTGATGGGTTCGGGCGTGGTATGGGCTAGCGGTGCCGTCCAGGCGCCTTCGACCCCTGTAGTGCCGAGATTTACGGCCATATGGCCCAGCTCGGTCCAGATCTGGCGCACGAAGGTTGAAATCGAGGTCTTGCCGTTGGTGCCGGTGACCGCCACCATGGTGCGCGGCTGCGCTCCGAACCACAATGCGGCGCTGTATGCCAGCGTCTGGCGCGGGTCCTGCACCACCACCAGGGCGGCGTCCGAGCCGGCCAGTTCATCAGCGGCGATCCGCGCGCCCTCGGCATCGGTCAGGATGGCGGCAGCCCCCATACGCAGGGCATATTGGATGAATTCGCCCCCATGCACGCGCGTCCCCGGCAGCGCCGCGAACAGAAAGCCGTCCTTGACCTGACGGCTGTCCACGGCCAGCCCGGTAATCTCCGGGTCGGCACCGCCGCGCGCGGTCAGGGCCAGCTGGCTGAGTTTCTTTGACCTTGCGCCCATGACCCACCTCTGTCGGACTGCCTAATTCGAGGTCAGCGTTATAGCAGCGCGATCCTCAGGCTCAAGCCGCGGACGCAAGCCCAGCAGCGGCGCGATGCGGCCGATCAGCTCGGCCGCCACGGGCACCGCCGTCCAGCCTGCCGTGCGGCGCTTTTCGCCGTAGGCCAGGATCGACGGTTCATCCAGCGCAACGATCAGTACATATTTCGGATCATAGGCCGGAAAGACCGAGGCGAAGGTAGCGATCACCTTGTCATCATAGTAACCGCCGCGCGGCTTGGGCTTGTCGGCGGTTCCGGTTTTCCCGGCCACGGCATAACCCGGCACGTCACCAAAGCTGGCGGTTCCGTCCGTTACCACCCTGCGCAGCATCATCAGCGATTGCTGTGCGGCATTTTCCGACATCACGCGCGGCCCGTATTGCGGCCCATTGCGGCGCAGGATCGTGGGGCTGACATAATGCCCGCCATTGGCGATTGCGGCATAGCCCGCCGCCAGATGCATCGCGCTGGTCGACAGGCCGTGGCCGTAGGAAATGGTGACGGTGCTCAGTTCACCCCATTTCTTGGGCTTGAGCGGTACACCGCCCTTGGCCTCGACGATCTCGAACGGCGTGGGGTCGAACATGCCCAGCGCGTCCAGGAACTGTTGCTGGCGCTCGGCACCGATCTGCAGCGCCAACCGCCCCGTGCCGCGGTTCGAACTGTGCACGATCACATCGGCGACGCTGATCTTGCCGTAATTCTTGCCGTTGAATTCGCCGATCGGGAAACGCCCGATTTTCATCGGACCGGAGGTGTCGATGATCGTGTCGGCATTGACCAGACCCAGATCGACCGCTTGCGCGGCAGTGAAGATCTTGAAAACCGAGCCCAGCTCGTAAACACCCTGCACATAGCGGTTGAACAGCGGGCTGTCCGAAGGATCGAACCCCGAGGTCGGCGGGCGCGGACGGTCGTTCGGGTCGAACGATGGCAGCGACGCAGCAGCGATCACTTCGCCGGTATGGGCGTTCATCAGCACGGCCGAAGCGCCCTTGGCGTTCATGATCTTCATGCCGCCGTCCAGAACTTGTTCCACCGCCGCCTGAACGGTCAGGTCCAGCGACAGCTGTAGCGGTTTGTTGCCGTTGGCCGGGTCGCGCAGATAGTCGTCGAACTGTTTTTCCACCCCGGCCACACCGATCACCTCGGCGGCCGAGACGCCTTCGCGCCCAAAACCCGACCCGCCGAGAATATGCGCGGCCAGCCGGCCGTTGGGATAGAGACGCATCTCGCGCGGGCCGAACAGGATGCCCGGATCGCCGATGTCATGAACTGCCTGCTTTTGTTCCGGTGAGATGCGTTTCTTGATCCAGAGGAATTTGCGCTTGCCGGTGAAGTCCTTGATCAGGCGGTCCTTGTCCAGATCGGGAAAGATCGCGGCCAGCTTTTCCGCGGCGCCGATCGGGTCGATCATCAGCGGCGGCTGGGCATAAACCGAGTAGGTATCCAGATTGGTGGCCAGGATCCGCCCGTGCCGGTCTACGATATTGGCCCGCTGCATGGCGATCGAGGCGCCGGGGGCGCTGGCGACGGGCTCCTGCGCCTCGGACGTCGCCAGAACGCCCATGCGAAACCCCACGACACCGAAGGCCAAAAAGAAGAACACGCCCAGAACCAACAACCGCCCCTCGGCGCGGGCGCGGGCGCGGTCTTTCATCTCTTCATGGCGGCGGCGGATGTTCTCGCGCTCGATCACCTTGGGGTTTTCACCGCGGGCGCGGGCCTCAAGGATGCGGGCAAGCGGGCGGAGGGGTGTGCGTGTCATGGGATTTGCACCTCGCCCAGGGCCTGAGTGTCGGTGATCGCCTGCAGTTCGATCGGGTCGGCGATGGGTAGGTCGGGATCCTCGGCATAGGCGATCTGGTCGGCGCGCCCGAATTGCTCGGCGCGCAGCGGCAGCAGGCCCAGACGCTCGAAATTCAAGTCGGCCAATTCACGCAGGCGGTCGGGGCGATTCAGATAGGCCCATTCGGCCTGCAATATTGCCAGTCGCGCCTGCGCCGCGCCGATCTGGCGCTGCAAGGACTGGGTTTCCTTCAATACTTGCTGGGTGCGGTAGTTTTCCTGATAGGCCCACAGGGCCAACCCGAAAACGCCCAAGGCAGTCAACGCAAACAGAATACTCTTCATCTTGCCTTTCCCCCGATTATGGGCATGCCAATGGCGCGAGCATCAATTTCCCCCGCCGGAGCATCGGTACGAACAGCAACCCGCAACTTGGCCGAGCGCGCGCGCGGGTTGTCCTGCAACTCCTGCGCATCGGGGCCGATGGCCTTGCGGGTCTTCAACGTGAATTGCGGCTGATCCTGCCGGATCTCGGGCGCATAGCGGTTGGCACGGCCGGTCTTGCCCGCGCGCGATTGAAAAAAACGTTTGACCATGCGGTCCTCGACCGAATGGAAGGTAACAACGGCCAGTTGCCCGCCCGGCTTTAACGCGCGCTCGGCGGCCATCAGGCCCTGAAACAGTTCCTCGTATTCGGCATTCACCGCAATGCGCAGCGCCTGGAATGACCGCGTGGCCGGGTGGGACTGCCCGGGTTTGGCGCGCGGCAGACAGGATTCGACGATTTCGGCCAGACGCAGGGTGGTGGTGATGGGTGCCTCGGCACGGGCTTTGACGATGGCGCGCGCGATGCGACGGCTGGCGCGCTCTTCGCCATAGTGGAACAGGATGTCGGCCAGTTGCGCCTCGGTGGCGGTGTTGACCAGATCGGCTGCGCTTTCGCCCTCCTGACTCATGCGCATGTCCAGCGGGCCGTCCTTCATGAAGGAAAAGCCACGCTCGGCCTGGTCCAGCTGCATGGACGAGACGCCGAGATCCAGTACCACGCCGTCAAGGTCGCTGGCATATTCATCCATTCGAGAGAAAACACCCGGCTGCATCACCAGCCGGTCGCCATATTCCGCTGCCCAATCCGCCGCCATTTCAAACGCCAAGGGGTCCCGATCGACACCGATCACCTTGTCGGCGCCGGCCTCAAGCAGCCCTCGCGTGTATCCGCCCGCACCAAAGGTACCATCCAGCCAAGTGCCCGAAACCGGCTGGACCGCGTCCAGCAAGGGGCGCAGCAGAACGGGAATATGGGGCTTGTCGCTGGGAGTGTGATCCGCGCCGGCCATGCCGTCACGCACCTTCGATGCCATCAAGGAACTGCATCGGATCGAAATCCTCGGGCAGGTCGTCCAGCCATTCTTCGGTAGCGGCCAGTTCCTCGGCCTCGTAAGTCTCGGGCTTCCAGATCTGGAACGTGTCGCCCGCGGCGATGAAGAACGCCTCGCCCTCAAGCCCGATCTTGTTGCGCAGCTTGGCCGGCAGAACAAGGCGTCCGGTTTCATCGACTGTGGTCGGGAAGGACTGTCCGTGGAACAGGCGCTGCAACATCTTTCGCTGCATCGAACCGCGCGGCAGCGCGTCGATCTTGGCATCGACCTCGTCGATCGCCTCCATCGTATAGCATTCAAGGTATTTACGGCGATGGTCGCCATAGACGATCACCAGTTCGGGATTGCCGCCGGGCTGCCAGTTGGGGTCCGAGGCCTCGAGCACGCGGCGAAATGAGGCCGGGATCGACACCCTGCCCTTCGCGTCCACCTTGTGGTGGCTTTCACCTCTGAACCTGCGCGCCAAGACGACTGTCCCTTTCGCTTGCGCCCCACCAAAAATCGCATCCCCCGGATGAAAAACGGCGGGTTGATCTGCTGCCACTGATCAACCCGCCGCATTGACCCGCTTTGCGGGATGTCCAGCTGCGCGCGCCACCTGGGGGGATGTCTGCTCGCCCGCGCGCCGGATCTGTTGAGTGATGAAAGCGAGATGCCTGTATGAAACCTGTTTGTTATTTGGTTCGGGGTCGTTTGGCGCCCCATGTGCCTCGTCCTCATCGGATGAATAAGGGATGCCATGGGAATTCATGGAAATCAATGAGAAATTTTCCCCGAATCCAGATCCACACTGGAATACCACTCATTCCGCCAATCTACAAACAGCTCATTTGCACCGCTAGTTGTATCTATCTTCAAAACGCACACAATATATAGACCATTTCTTCACTGAAGACTTTTTCCCATGAATTCCCAACTTTTTTCGGATGCTCATCACCAAAACCGGATTTTTTAGCGAAATCTCCCTGATCGACCCGAATCACTGCACCTCTCAGCCCGGCAGACCAAGCCGTTTTCCAGGTCGATCCCACGAAATCCCGCATCTCCCGTTTGATCCCATGCACACCCATTGATGTGACCTGCCCGAGTTCAAGGCATCTCAAGAACGCTGAAATCTCAACTTTTCGCGCGTAAATTTTTGGCAAAACTGACAAGGCGGCTTTTGCCCCACGTCGTGACACACACAGGTCATCTGCGGAAAACCCATATTTTATTGGCATCTTTGGGCTGCAGTGAGGATTCTCCCGTCAATCTATGCATTTGCTGCATAGCGGCATTGAGGGCGCTCGGTATTGTGCACCCGCAGCATTCGCTTATTTTCGGTTTCAAGAAAACGCCGTGGACACGCGGCAGTCACTCAAACGGATTAGGTAACGAACATGGCAGTCGCATCCACCAACAGCGCAGTCAAAAGCGCCTCGGCATTCCGCTTCGCGTCGCTGATCGAAGCTGCAAAAACCCGTTTCGCACGGTACCGCCTGTACCGCCAAACTCTGAACGAACTGTCCGAGCTGTCGGATCGCGAACTGGCCGACTTGGGCCTGCACCGCTCGATGATCCGTCGCCTGGCCATGCAGGCCGCCGAGGAACAGTACGCGCGCTGAGCGCAACGAAATACCGAGATCAGGTCCACTCCTCCTCCCATAGGACCTGTATTTCAGCGGCAGCATCTCTCCTCCTCCCTGGTGCTGCCGCACCCTATACCGGCCCCAACCTGCCGGAAGCCGATACATCGGGGCTCTCCTCCTCCCTGCCCTGATGTTGAAAGCGCGCGGCGGCGTCCTCCTCCTCCCTGACGTCGCCGCGCACTTCGAGATACCGGGCAAGACCCGGGAACGGATGCATCGGGTTCTCCTCCTCCCTTCCCGATGTGAAAAGAGCGCGGTGGCACCCCTCCTCCTCCCTGGTGTCACCGCGCGCTTCAGATACCGGGCAAAACCCGGGTTCGGATGCATCAGGGCTCTCCTCCTCCCTGCTCTGATGTTGCCAAGAACGGCGGTTCCCCTCCTCCTCCCTGGGAACCGCCGTTTTTTCTTTCGGGTATGAAAAAGGCGCCACGGGCATGCCCGGGCGCAAAACAACAAATCTAGCATGTGCCGGCAGGCACATTCCGCTGGATCAGAACGGGACGTCGTCCTTGGCCGAGAGGAAGCGGGCGACGACCTTCTTTGTCCCGGCCTTGTCGAACTCGACCTCAACCTTGTCCCCCTCGATCCCGACCACGCCGCCATAGCCGAACTTCTGGTGGAACACCCGCTCGCCCAGCGTGAAGCTGGCCACGGCCGTCACGTCGATCACGGTGTTGCGGGATTCGCGCGGCTGCGACATGCCGTATTGGCCCTGCCGCGCCTGCATCCGTTTCCAGCCGGGCGAGTTGTAGACGTTGGCCTGCGCCGCGCGCGTTTCGATGCCTGCCGACATCTGACCGCCGCCATATAGGCCCGGAGGCGTCAGAACCTCGACATGATCCTCGGGCAACTCGTCGATGAAGCGCGAGGGCATCGCGTTCTGCCATTGCCCGAACACGCGCCGGTTGGCGGCGAAGGAAATGGTGCAGACCTCTTCGGCGCGGGTGATGCCGACGTAGGCCAGCCGCCGTTCTTCCTCGAGCCCCTTGAGGCCGGTTTCGTCCATCGACCGTTGCGAGGGGAACAGCCCGTCCTCCCACCCCGGCAGGAACACGGCCGGAAACTCCAACCCCTTGGCGGCATGCAGGGTCATGATCGAGACCTTGGGCCCACCGCTGTCCTGTTCGTTGTCCATTACCAGGCTGACATGCTCCAGGAATCCTTGCAGGTTCTCGAAATTGTCCAGCTGGTTGACCAGTTCCTTGAGGTTTTCCAGCCGGCCCGGCGCCTCGGGCGTCTTGTCGTTCTGCCAGTGCGCGGTATAGCCGGATTCGTCCAGCACGATCTGCGCCAGTTCGATATGCGACACCTCGGGCGGGCCGTAGCGAACAGGTGCAGTGCCGTCGTCGATGACCGCATCATCCTCGATCTCGATCCGCGGGCCGCGGGTCATCGCGTTCCAGCGCGCCAGCCCGTCGACCAGTTCGCGCAGGGCCGCGGCGCCCTTGCCCTTGATCAGCCCTTGTTCAACCGCGATCCGCGCGCCCTGAACCAGTGACACGCCATGATCCCGCGCGGTGCGCTGGATCGTCTGCTGCGCCTTGTCGCCCAGGCCGCGCTTGGGGGTGTTCACGATCCGCTCGAAGGCCAGATCGTCCTCGGGGGAAACCACCAGCCGGAAATAGGCCATGGCATCCCGGATCTCCATTCGTTCATAGAATCGCGGGCCGCCGATCACCTTGTAGGGCAGGCCGATGGTCAGGAAGCGGTCCTCGAAGGCGCGCATCTGGTGGCTGGCGCGCACGAGGATAGCGATTTCGTCCAAGTTCATCGGCCGCACGCCGCGGGTGCCGCCCTGCATGGCGTCGATCTCTTCGCCGATCCATCGGGCTTCTTCCTCGCCATCCCAATGGCCGATCAGGCGGACCTTTTCGCCCTCAGGCTTGTCGGTCCACAACTCTTTGCCCAAGCGGCTTTCATTGCCGCGAATGACGTTCGAGGCGGCAGCCAGAATGTGCGGGGTCGAGCGGTAGTTCTGTTCCAGCCGCACCACATGGGCGCCGGGAAAGTCCTTTTCGAACCGCAGGATGTTGCCCACCTCGGCCCCGCGCCAGCCATAGATGGACTGGTCGTCGTCGCCCACGCAGCAGATGTTCTTGTGCCCGCCCGCCAGCAGCCGCAGCCACAGGTATTGGGCGATGTTGGTGTCCTGGTATTCGTCCACGAGGATGTAGCGAAACCAGCGCTGGTATTGCTCCAGCACGTCCGCGTGGGTCTGGAAGATGGTGACCATGTGCAACAGCAGGTCGCCAAAATCCACCGCGTTCAGCTCACGCAGGCGGGTCTGGTATTGGGCATAAAGCTCGACGCCCTTATTGTTGTAGGCCCCGGCATCGGCGGTGGGGACCTTGTCGGGCGTCAGGGCGCGGTTCTTCCAGTCGTCAATGATGCCGGCCAGCATCCGCGCGGGCCAGCGTTTGTCGTCAATGTTCGCCGCCTGCACCAGCTGCTTGAGCAGGCGCAGCTGATCGTCGGTATCCAGAATGGTGAAGTTCGACTTCAGCCCCGCCAGTTCCGCATGGCGGCGCAGCAGCTTGACACAGATCGAGTGGAAGGTGCCCAGCCACGGCATTCCCTCGGCGGGCTGGCCCAGCAGGCGGCCGACCCGTTCCTTCATCTCGCGCGCGGCCTTGTTGGTGAAGGTCACGGCCAGAATCTCGTTCGGGCGAGCCCGCCCGGTGTTCAGCAGATGTGCGATGCGGGTGGTTAGGGCCTTGGTCTTGCCGGTTCCCGCCCCGGCCAGCATCAGGATTGGGCCATCCAATAGCTCGACCGCCTCGCGCTGGGCCGGGTTCAATTCATTCAAGTAGTCCGCCTCGGGCCGAAGCGCGGCCATGGCGCGGGCCGACAGCGAAGCGCCTTCGAAGGCGTCATTTTCATCGAAACTGCTCATGCGCCCAAACTAAGCCGGAAGCGCGCCGAGGGAAAGGGTTTGTTCACGGCTTGTTCGCACGATCTTTCAGATTTTCCACCCGATGGCTGCATTGCTGCGGGGCTTGGGGTGCATCTGTCTGAAACCCTTGCCGAATCGGGCCTCAGGTCGGATCAATCGACATGGACCTGCACAGCACCTATCCGGGGATCGAGGATCTGAAGCGCCGCGCACGCCGTCGGCTGCCGCGCTTTGTCTGGGACTATGTCGACAGCGGCACCGGGGCTGAGACCGCGCTCAGACGCAACCGGGCGGCGCTGGACCGGGTCGGGTTTCTGCCCGCTATCCTGAAAGGCCCGCTGGAATTCGACACCGGCACCCGCTTTTCGGGGCGCGACTACCCCCTGCCCTTCGGCATGGCTCCGATCGGGATGTGCGGGCTGGTCTGGCCTCGGGCCGAAGCGCTGATGGCGCGCGCCGCCGCGCAGGCGGGCATTCCCTATGTTCTGTCCACTGTCGCCAGCCAAAGCCCCGAGGACATGGCCCCGCATATCGGCCCAGACGCCTGGTTCCAATTGTACCCGCCCAAGGACCCCGAGACTCGTACCGACCTGCTGAACCGCGCCCGGTCCGCCGGGTTCGGCACTCTTGTGCTGACGGTCGATGTGCCCGTGGCCTCGCGCCGGGAACGGCAGACCCGCTCGGGCCTGACCCATCCGCCGCGCCTGACGCCGCGCCTGCTGGCGCAGATCGCCGCCCGCCCGGCTTGGGCCTGGGGCATGGCGCGTCACGGCAAGCCCCGGATGCGCACGCTGGACAAATATATCGACGGCACCGCCAACCTGCCGCCCACGGCGCATATCGGATACCTGCTCAGGACCTCTCCGGGCATGGATTATGTCAAGTGGTTGCGCGACCACTGGCAGGGGCCGCTCATCATAAAGGGCGTGCTGCGCCCCGATGATGCCGAGCGGCTGAAGAAGGCCGGGATCGACGCTCTGTGGGTGTCGAATCACGGTGGCCGCCAGTTCGATGGCGCGCCGGCCAGCATCGACATGCTGCCCGCAATCCGCGCTGCGACCGACCTGCCGCTGATCTTCGACAGCGGCGTTTCGGGCGGGCTGGATATTCTGCGGGCGCGCGCCTTGGGCGCCGATCTGGTCATGCTGGGGCGGGCTTTCCTCTATGGCGTTGCAGCATTGGGCGCGCGCGGCCCGGCCCATGTCATCGACATTCTGCGGCAGGATATGCTTGCAAATATGGGACAATTGGGCGCCGCAACGCTAAAAGATCTTCCGGATGTTACCGCAAACATTGATGCCGCGATGCAGCACGTGCCATAAAACGCCGCAATAGGCGGCGTTTGCGAGCGATAACATGCCGGTTCTACCCAGAACTACAGATATATCTGCGTGCAAACTCGGTCTATTAACACGGCCAAATGCAAAAGACCGGGACTTGCCATGACTGACTTCAAGAAAATCCTGATCGCCAACAGGGGTGAGATTGCCATTCGCGTAATGCGCGCCGCGAACGAGATGGGCAAACGCACCGTTGCCGTCTATGCCGAGGAGGACAAGTTGGGCCTGCACCGGTTCAAGGCGGACGAGGCGTATCGCATCGGCGAGGGTCTGGGCCCGGTCGCGGCCTATCTGTCGATCGACGAGATCATCCGCGTCGCCAAGGAAAGCGGCGCTGACGCCATCCACCCGGGCTATGGCCTGCTGTCGGAAAACCCCGATTTCGTGGATGCCTGCGTGCAAAACGGCATCACCTTCATTGGCCCCAAAGCTGAAACCATGCGCGCCCTGGGCGACAAGGCCAGCGCCCGCAAGGTAGCGATTGCCGCCGGCGTGCCGGTGATCCCGGCGACCGAGGTTCTGGGCGACGACATGGACGCGATCCGCAAGGAAGCGGCCGAGATCGGCTATCCGCTGATGCTCAAGGCGTCCTGGGGCGGCGGCGGCCGCGGGATGCGCCCGATCTATTCCGAAGACGAGTTGGAGGAGAAGGTTCTGGAAGGCCGCCGCGAGGCCGAGGCCGCGTTCGGCAATGGTGAGGGCTATCTGGAAAAGATGATCACTCGCGCCCGCCATGTCGAGGTGCAGATCCTGGGCGACAAGCACGGGCAGATCTATCACCTGTATGAACGCGACTGCTCGGTCCAGCGCCGCAACCAGAAGGTCGTGGAACGCGCCCCTGCCCCATATCTGACCGAAGAACAACGCGTCGAACTGTGCGACCTGGGCCGCCGCATCTGCGCGCATGTGAACTATGAATGCGCCGGTACGGTGGAATTCCTGATGGATATGGAGACCGGCAAGTTCTACTTCATCGAGGTGAACCCCCGCGTCCAGGTCGAACACACCGTGACCGAAGAGGTCACCGGCATCGACATCGTGCAGGCGCAGATCCTGATCGCCGAGGGCAAGACCTTGGCCGAAGCCACCGGCAAGGCCAGCCAGGACGAGATCCGCCTCAACGGCCACGCGCTGCAGACCCGTGTGACCACCGAGGATCCGCTCAACAACTTCATACCCGATTATGGGCGCATCACGGCCTATCGCTCGGCCACGGGCATGGGCATCCGGCTGGATGGCGGCACGGCCTATGCCGGCGGGGTGATCACGCGGTATTATGACTCGCTGCTGACCAAGGTCACCGCCTGGGCGCCCACGCCGGAAAAGGCGATCGCCCGCATGGACCGCGCCCTGCGCGAGTTCCGCGTGCGCGGTGTTTCCACCAATATCGCCTTCGTCGAGAACCTGCTGAAGCATCCGACCTTCCTGTCGAACGAATACACCACCAAGTTCATCGACGAGACGCCCGAGCTGTTCCAGTTCAAGAAGCGCCGCGACCGGGGCACCAAGGTTCTGACCTATATCGCCGACATCACGGTCAACGGGCATCCCGAGACCAAGGATCGCCCGCGCCCGCGTGCCGACCTGAAAGAACCGAAGCCCCCCGCGCCCAAGGCCGAACCGCTGATGGGCACACGCAACCTGCTGGAACAGAAAGGCCCGCAGGCCGTGGCCGACTGGATGAAGGCCCAACGCCAGTTGCTGATCACCGACACCACCATGCGCGACGGGCACCAGTCGCTTCTGGCCACCCGCATGCGCTCGATCGACATGATCCGCGTGGCACCCAGCTATGCCGCGAACCTGCCGCAGCTGTTCTCTGTCGAATGCTGGGGCGGGGCAACGTTCGACGTGGCTTATCGCTTTTTGCAGGAATGCCCGTGGCAGCGCCTGCGCGACCTGCGCGAGGCCATGCCCAACCTGATGACCCAGATGCTGCTGCGCGGCGCCAATGGGGTGGGCTATACCAATTATCCCGACAACGTGGTGCAGGAGTTCGTGCGCCAGGCCGCCAAGAACATCGACGTGTTCCGCGTGTTCGACTCTCTGAACTGGGTCGAGAACATGCGCGTGGCGATGGACGCGGTGATCGAGAACGGCAAGATATGCGAAGGCACCGTCTGCTATACCGGCGATATACTTGATCCGAACCGCGCCAAGTATGACCTGAAATACTATGTCGGCATGGCCAAGGAACTGCGCGATGCCGGTGCCCATGTTCTGGGCCTTAAAGACATGGCCGGTCTCTTGAAACCCGCCGCCGCGCGGGTTCTGATCCGCGCACTGAAAGAAGAGGTCGGCCTGCCGATCCATTTCCACACCCACGACACCGCCGGCATCGCCAGCGCCACTATCCTGGCGGCCAGCGAAGCGGGCGTGGACGTGGTGGACTGCGCGATGGACAGCTTCTCAGGCAATACCAGCCAGGCGACGCTGGGCACCGTGGTCGAGGCCCTGCGCCACACCGACCGCGACACCGGGCTGGACATCAAGGCGATCCGCGAGATCAGCGATTATTTCGAGGCGGTGCGCGGCCAATACGCGGCCTTCGAATCCGGGCTGCAGGCCCCCGCCTCCGAGGTCTATCTGCACGAGATGCCGGGCGGCCAGTTCACCAACCTCAAAGCGCAGGCGCGGTCGATGGGGCTGGAGGAACGCTGGCACGAGGTGGCGCAGATGTATGCGGACGTGAACCAGATGTTCGGCGACATCGTCAAAGTGACGCCGTCCTCGAAAGTGGTGGGCGATATGGCGCTGATGATGGTCAGCCAGGGTCTGACCCGTGAGCAGGTCGAAGACCCCGATGTCGATGTCGCCTTCCCCGACTCGGTCATCGACATGATGCGCGGTAACCTGGGCCAGCCGCCCGGCGGCTTCCCGGAGAAGATCGTCAAGAAGGTGTTGAAGGGTGAAAAACCCAATACCGAACGCCCCGGCAAACACCTGCCGCCGATCGATCTGGAGGCTACCCGCGCCGAGCTATCGAAACTGCTGGAGGGCAAGGAGGTCGATGACGAGGACCTGAACGGATACCTCATGTATCCCAAGGTGTTCCTGGACTACATGGGCCGTCACCGGATCTATGGCCCGGTGCGCACCCTGCCGACCAAGACATTCTTCTACGGCATGGAGCCGGGCGAGGAGATCTCGGCCGAGATCGACCCCGGCAAGACGCTGGAAATCCGGTGCCAGGCGATCAGCGAGACCGACGAAAAAGGTGAGGTGAAGGTGTTCTTCGAACTGAACGGTCAGCCCCGCGTGATCCGGGTGCCCAACCGGATGGTCCAGGCCTCGACCATTCAGCGGCCCAAGGCCGAGCCGGGCAACGCCAACCATGTCGGCGCACCAATGCCGGGCGTGGTGTCGACCGTGGCCGTGACCGCAGGCCAGGAAGTCAAGGAAGGCGACCTTCTGCTGACCATCGAGGCGATGAAAATGGAAACCGGCATCCATGCCGAGCGCGACGCCACCGTGAAGGCGGTGCATGTCCAGCCCGGCGGCCAGATCGACGCCAAGGACCTGCTGATCGAACTGGAGTGACCAGTATCGCCACAAAAAAGGCGCGCCCCACGGCGCGCCTTTTTTCGTTTCTACCCGTTCAGCCGTCGCTGGTTTCCGCGACGGGCTGTTGCGGCAACTGGTCCGGCGTGTCGTCGATCGAAACCTCGTCGTCCTGCTCGATCGGCGCCGGCAGGCCCAACAGGTCGTGCAGTTCATGCAACGCCGGATCCGACAGGTCGCGGCCGCCGGTCAGCGTGTCCAGCGCCTCTCGCGGATCATCAGCCTCGGCCAGCGCGTCTTCGGCCTCGGTCACGGCCTGTTCGGCCTCGGCCACGGCGGCTTCATACTTTTCCTGCGCGGTGATGCCTTCGGCGGCTTCTTCCTCGGTCGGCGCGAACTGGTCTTCGATCTCGGAGTCGGTCAAGCCTTGCAGGTCGGCCAATTCCCGTTCGCGCTGTTCAAGATCCTCGGCCGCGCCCGAGAAACCGAGTATGGTCTGCTGATAGCTGTAAAGCTTGCCCGGCATGCTGTTCGGGGCCGCGTTCATCAAAGCCGTCTGGCTGGCATGAGCAGCATTCAATCCCTTGAGTTCGGACGCGATCTTGCCGTGTTTGCTGGGTTTGACATAGGGTTCTTCCACCACCGTAGTCACGGGCGCGACCCTTGCCTTCCGGACCGGTGTCTCGGCCTTCTTTTTCCCTTTGAACAGGTTGTCCAGTTTCGCCACGAACCCGTTCTGCCCGGTGCTGCGGTTATTCGATTTGGCTGACTTGCGCTCGGTTTTGGGCTTGGACAGCCCCAATCCGGACAAGAAACCTTTGCCCTGACCCGATTTGCCTTTGCTGGCGTTGCTGCGCCCGGAATTGCCGCTCTTGGCGCTTCCGCGGTCGCCGGCCTTGTCGGCTCCTTTGCCCTTGCCGCCATCGTTGCCGCCGCCTTTGCCCCCACCGTTGCCGTTGCCATTTCCGTTCTTGGCAATCGCAATGTCAGGCGTGGCCACAACCGCAACGAAGCCGACCGCCCCGGCCAGCAATATCGATGTCGCCACGACCCGCGAAATTGAAGAAATCTTATGCATCACTAACTCCTTCCGAGCTATCCGGGACGAACGCATCACGACACGGATTGCGGACAAATAGAGATTAACGAATACACTAAATTTAGAAAGTGGCAAAAGTCTGACGACGAAACCCTGTCAGCCGTTGGACGCCAGTGTCCGGACTTGCATCACAACCATTGACTCCCTGTGCTCTTGGCGGTGTTTGTCCGGCTGACCGGCCATCAACGCCAGCAGGATTGCGCCTGCCAAGGCCACAAGCTTCAAATTCTCGACCCTGCCCCTCATTTCGCCTCCACTATCGTCTCAGCCGGGTGTTTCAGGTTTTGAACGGCCGCGCGGCGCTGTTCCGTCGGAAAATTTTTTCGGTTTTCGTGCGTTTTTCCTCTTGCAGCTTTCCGCCAGAATTTATAGTTCACGCCTCACTCGACGGCGCGGGCGTAGCTCAGGGGTAGAGCATTACCTTGCCAAGGTAAGGGTCGTGAGTTCGAATCTCATCGCCCGCTCCAACGAGGACCGAAAGGTCATACAAGATATCTGTTTGCGGGCGTAGCTCAGGGGTAGAGCATTACCTTGCCAAGGTAAGGGTCGTGAGTTCGAATCTCATCGCCCGCTCCAGATGTCAGCTTTTTCCGAACACAAAGTCGGGTCCGACCCAGCCGCATATCGGCCGGATCGGTGTGCGTTTTCAGAACGCCTTGAACGTCATAGTGGTCAGCGACCGTTCGATGTTGGGAATGTCCAGCAGCCGTTCGTTGATGAAATGCCCCACGTCCTGGTCCTTGGGGATATAGAGCTTGAGCAGCAAGTCCCATTCTCCGCTGGTCGAATACAGCTCCGAATGAATCTCGCGCAGGGCGATTTCTTCGGCGACCTTGTAGGTGGTGCCGGGTTTGCAGCGGATCTGGATGAAGACGCAGGTGGACATTTGCAATGACCTTGTTTGTTTCCTTGCGCGCAAGCTGGCACGCCGGGCAGCCGGGTGCAATCCCTTGCAACAGTTGGCCGCGACCGAAACGATCTGACTGGAATCCCCCGCCCGTCCCCGTCTATAAGCGCCCCTGTAGCAAGAGGATTTCGCCAATGCGCACAGCTTCGATCAGCCGCAAGACCGCCGAGACCGCGATTTCGGTCGAGGTCAACCTCGACGGCACCGGCACCTATGACAACCAGACCGGCGTGGGGTTCTTCGATCACATGCTGGACCAGTTGGCGCGGCATTCCCTGATCGACATGGCGATCCGGGCCAAGGGCGACTATCACATCGACGACCACCACACCGTCGAAGACACCGGCATCGCGCTGGGTCAGGCGCTGACGCAGGCGCTGGGGGACAAGAAAGGCATCCGGCGGTATGGCGAGTGCCACCTGCCGATGGATGACGCGCAGGTGCGCTGCGCGCTGGACCTGTCGGGCCGACCGTTTCTGGTTTGGAACGTGGACCTGCCGACACCCAAGATCGGCAGTTTCGACACCGAGTTGGTGCGCGAGTTCTTTCAGGCGCTGGCCACCCATGGCGGCATCACCCTCCATATCGACCAGTTGCACGGCCTCAACAGCCACCACATCGCCGAGGCGGCGTTCAAGGCCGTCGCCCGCGCCCTGCGCCAAGCGGTCGAGACCGATCCGCGCAAAGGGGATGCGATTCCGTCCACCAAAGGCGCGCTCTAGATGCTGACCGCGATCATCGACTACGAAAGCGGCAACCTGCACTCGGCGGAAAAGGCGTTTCAACGCATGGCGCGCGAGCTGGACGCGGGCGAGGTCGTCGTGACTTCGGACGCCGATGTGGTGGCGCGCGCCGATCGGCTGGTGCTGCCCGGCGACGGCGCCTTTCCCGCCTGCGCGGCCGAGCTGCGCGGGCACAAGGGCATCCACGATGCGATGGTCGAAGCGGTCGAGCAGAAAGGCCGCCCATTCCTAGGTATCTGCGTCGGCATGCAGCTGATGGCGACCACGGGCCGCGAATATACCGACACGCCAGGCCTGAATTGGGTGACCGGAGACGTGGTGCGGATCGAGCCCACGGACCGAGCGCTTAAGGTTCCGCATATGGGGTGGAACGATCTGGTGATCGAGAGCGAGCACCCGGTGTTCGACGGCGTCAACTCAGGCGATCACGTCTATTTCGTCCACTCCTACCATTTCCGCGTCGCCAATCCGGCGCAACGTCTGGCCCATGTGGACTATGGCGGGCCGGTCACGGCCGTAATCGGCCGCGACACGATGATCGGGATGCAGTTTCACCCTGAAAAAAGCCAGGATGTGGGCCTGAGGATGATCGGAAACTTCCTGACTTGGGCCCCCTGACCGGTTACTGCACGCGGGTCCAGGCCTGGCCGCGACAGATCAGGCCGCCCGCAACGCAACCCTTGACCGTCAGCTTGTTCTGACCGTCCAGCGACATCTTGGAGTTGTAGGTCTTGTCCCGGTCCGGTGCCCAGATCTTGCCGCCGCTGTAGCTGCCTCCGCCATCCGCGACCATGTCCCAGATGATGTTCTTGCCCAGGTTCTCATAATCCAGCTGCTGGTTTCCGTCCTTGTCGAACGCGCTGTCGATGATGCCGCAAACGGCGCTGCCGCAAGGGCTGATCGAAACGTGCAGATATCCGCCGGTATCCCCCGGCTGGGTTTTCCAAAGCCCGTCGACCGGGTCATCGGCACGTGCGCCAGTGGCCATGGTGACCAGCGCCGCAGCAGCGGCCAGAGCAAGTTTGTTCATGGTGTCCTCCCTGTTTTGCAGGCAGTCTGACCGCCGGCACCCGTTCCGGCAAGATTGACTTTGCGTCGCGTTGCATCCCCTGCCCCGCCTGTGCCATATGCCGCGCCAGTACCAGTCACGAGAAGGCCGCCCGACATGATCCTCTACCCCGCAATCGACCTGAAAGACGGCCAGGCCGTGCGCCTTCTGCGCGGCGAGATGGACAAGGCCACAGTCTTCAACGAAGACCCCGCCGCCCAGGCCCGCGCGTTTGTCGAAGCCGGCTGCGAATGGCTGCATCTGGTGGACCTGAATGGCGCTTTCGCCGGGGAACCCGTGAACGCCGCCCCGGTCGAGGCGATCCTGAAGTCCTGCGAGGTACCGGCCCAGCTGGGCGGCGGCATCCGCGACATGGCCACGATCGAGACCTGGCTGGACAAAGGGCTGGCCCGGGTGATTCTGGGCACGGTTGCGGTGGAAAACCCCGATCTGGTCCGTCAGGCGGCCAAGGCCTTTCCCGGCCAGGTCGCCGTCGGCATCGACGCACGCAATGGACGCGTCGCCACCAAGGGCTGGGCCGAGGAAACCGACGTGATGGTGACCGACCTGGCGCGCAGCTTTGAAGACGCGGGCGTGGCGGCGATCATCTACACCGACATCAACCGCGACGGCGCGATGCAAGGCCCCAATGTCGAGGCCACGGCCGACCTGGCCCGGGCAGTCTCGATCCCGGTGATCGCCAGCGGTGGGGTCAGTTCGCTGGACGACCTGATCGCGCTGCGCGACTGCGGCGCAAACTTGAACGGCGCGATTTCAGGTCGCGCGCTTTATGACGGAGCGCTGGATCTGCGCCAAGCGCTGGCAGCATTGCGCGACTGACCGCTTCATCTGGCCCGAAATATCCTCGGGGGTGAATTGGCCGCAGGCCAAGAGGGGGCAGACAGCCCCCTGCCCCTCCAAAACAAATTGCGCCGACAGAATCCCCAGGGCTATAACCACCCCATGCTGAAAACCCGCATCATCCCCTGCCTCGACGTGGCCGATGGCCGCGTGGTCAAAGGCGTGAACTTCGTCGGCCTGCGCGATGCGGGCGACCCGGTGGAATCGGCCAAGGCCTATGACGCCGCCGGCGCTGACGAGATCTGCTTTCTTGACATCCACGCCACCCACGAAAACCGCGGCACCATGTTCGACGTGGTTCAGCGCACGGCCGAGCAGTGCTTCGTACCGCTGACAGTGGGTGGAGGCGTGCGTACCAAGGATGACGTGCGCGCGCTGCTGCTGGCGGGGGCCGACAAGGTCAGCTTCAACTCGGCCGCCGTGTCCAACCCCGACGTGATCGCCGAAGCTGCCGACCAGTTCGGCAGCCAGTGCATCGTCTGCGCCATCGACGCCAAAACCGTCAGCCCCGGCAAATGGGAGATCTTCACCCACGGCGGGCGCAAACCTACCGGCATCGACGCCGTCGAATTTGCCAAAACCGTCGTCGCCAAGGGCGCTGGCGAAATTCTGCTGACATCGATGGACCGCGACGGCACCAAGGCGGGGTTCAACATTCCCCTAACCCGCGCGATCTCGGACGCGGTCGACGTGCCGGTGATCGCCTCGGGCGGCGTGGGTAATCTGGACCACTTGGTCGAAGGCGTGACCGAAGGTGGGGCCAGCGCGGTGCTTGCGGCGTCGATCTTCCATTTCGGCGAATACACGATCCGCGAGGCCAAGGAACACATGGCCGCTGCGGGTATCCCCATGAGGCTGACATGAGCATACTGGATGATCTGGCCGCCACGATCGCGTCCCGCAAAGGCGTCGACCCCGAATCAAGCTGGACCGCCAAGCTGCTGTCCAAAGGCCCCGAGAAATGCGCCGAGAAGTTCGGCGAGGAAGCCGTGGAGGCGATCATCGAAGCCGTGAAGGGCGACCGCGACCGGCTGACATCCGAGGCCGCCGACGTGCTGTATCACCTGCTGGTCATGCTGGCCGCGCGCGACGTGGCGCTGGAGGACGTTCTGGCCGAGCTTGCCAGGCGGCAAGGCACCAGCGGCATCGCCGAAAAGGCCGCACGCGACCGGGGCTGACACCCGGCTTTCACCAATAGCGTCCGCGCCCTATACTGGTTGACCGAAGCGCCTGTCGGGCGCAGGGTCGACAAGGGACGCAGGCATGTTCAAACCCATGATCTGGACAATGACGATGCTGGCCATTCTGGGGCTTGGCGCATGCACGTCCGCGCCGCCCGCCCGCAGCGACGATGTCGCGCGTCTGGCAGCCCAGATCCGGGCGCTGGGGCCCGAGGTGGACCCCGAAGAGGCCCAGCGCGCGGCTCGAATCGCCTACGCCTACACCGCGCAGCTGGCGCAGGAATACCAGATCACCGATCCGCCGCTGATCCACAATGCCAAGGTCAACAAGGGGCTGCGGCCGCGCGGGCTGTGCTGGCACTGGGCCGAGGACATGGAACGCCGCCTGAACCAAGAGAAGTTTCACACGCTGACCCTCCACCGCGCGATCGCCAATGCCGACAACCCGTTCCGAATAGATCACAGCACGGCGATCATCAGCCGCCGCGGCACTTCGATGTATGATGGAGTCGTCCTGGACCCCTGGCGCTA
This sequence comes from Ruegeria sp. BHSC037, assembly GCF_059613045.1. Lineage (NCBI taxonomy): Bacteria > Pseudomonadati > Pseudomonadota > Alphaproteobacteria > Rhodobacterales > Roseobacteraceae > Ruegeria > Ruegeria sp. BHSC037. The sequence continues at coordinate 125,093 of NZ_JBXWRT010000002.1, read as the reverse complement.
TGGCGGGATTCTTTTCTGGGCGCCCTTGCGCAAGGACTCGCGGTACGAATGGGTCCCGCGCGACATCGTGCTGGAGAAACGACGGCAAGAGCAGGTGGCCCGGCTGAGACCGGCGGCGGTCAACTGAGCAGCTAGAGCTTGGACGAGATGATCCCCGTGGCGAACCCGCCCATACGCAGCTCTCCGAACAAGCGTTGATATTCGATCTTGGGGCAGCGGTTCATCACCACATCAACCCCGCGCGCCTGCGCCACCGCGGCGGCCTCGGCGTTTTCGACACCGATCTGCATCCAGATCGTGCGCAAGTCGGGAAAAGTGGCCAATGCCTCGTCCACGATCGGGGGAACGGCTTCGGACCTGCGGAAAATGTCCACCATGTCAACAGGTTCCGAGATTTCGGCCAACGAAGCCCGAACGGTTTCACCGAAAAGATCAGCTCCGGAATGGCCGGGATTGACTGGAATCACCCTGTACCCCTTGAGCGACAAGTAGCGCGCGACGTAATAGCTGGGCCGCACCGGATTCATCGACACGCCAACGACCGCTACCACCTTGGTGCGTTTCAGGACGGATCTGAGGAAGTCATCGGAATAGTCAGTCATGGCTGCAGCCTAGCCGTGACTCGGAAAAGAAAAAAGCGCCCAAGGATACCTTGAGCGCCAGTTGTTGGAACGAGGGACAGTGAAATGACCCGCGGCAGTTCCATTCCGCGGTCACTGTGACATTTAGGCACGAGTTGAGGAAAAAAAAGGGGCTGCGAGCAACTTTGTGATGACAGCTTGATCTCGGCGCACGTTCTCCAGTCATCGATACAAGATGTCAGGCCAGTTCACTTCGGCCTTGCGGATGTATTCCGCCATGTTCGCCTCCCATACCCTCTCGATCTCGGGTGAATGTGTAAGGTACAGGCGCCCGTCCACAATTTTCCAGGCTGTCGGGTCCGTGCTGCTAAGCTGACCGTGTGCCATGGCGAAGGCGCAATAGCCGCCAAACCGCGGAGCGAAGGCCCGTGGATTGCTTTCGAACGCCTCTCGATTCTCTTGAGAAACAAAATGCCACGCCGCTCCCTTCCACATCACCACGATGTCTGGCTTGCCCCGTACGGGGCGACCATCCCGGAAATAGGACACGGTATCAAAGCCCGCCATCGCGCCGCTTGCAGTTTCAAAGAACACCGGTCGCTTTTGCGCCCACAGCGTGGTCGGGGCCATGCAGGCTAGGGAAAGACCGGTAAGGACAGAGCGTCGAGTCAGCATAGCAGTCACAGTTTGAGGGCAATAGGCGCTTCAAGATGCAACTTTTTTCGCGCCGCGAAACCCCCTTGACGCAGTTGTGAAGCCGCGTGTCACGCTGCGTTCAATCGAAAACGTCCTCGATAACATCCCAGGCTTCGTCGAGCACACGATACAGCAGGCCTTTTTTCTTTTTTCGGCGCTTGTTTTTGATCGGCACGTTGCGCCGCACTGCCACGCTGTCCGTCTTGCGCGGCTCGGGTTCCGGTGCTTTCTTGCGCGGCAGCATCTTGAGCTCATGCAGCGGGGCGCCGCAACTGGAACAGCTCAACTCATGCCGCTCGCGGCCTTTCAGGACCAGTGCGGCGCGGGTGCCGCAGTAACAGCATGTGGCAATCTTGGACGGGGCGGGAATGGCTGTCTCCTTTCAGTGCGGCTGAGACGCATATAGGGCAATCGCCGCAGCATTTGAGACGTTCAGCGAACCAAAACCGCCCGCCGCATCGATTTTGACAAGTTCATCCACGGTTTCCTTGGTCTTTTGCCGCAACCCCGGCCCCTCGGCCCCCAGCACGAGGGCCACGGGCTGATCGCGCCGGCCGTCCAGCGCCGCCTCGATGGTCTGATCGGCCTCACCATCCAAGCCCAGAACCAGGAACCCCATATTCTGCAACTCGACGATCGCGTCAGCCAGGTTTCGCACCCGCAGATAGGGTTGGCGCTCCAGCGCCCCGCTGGCGGTCTTGGCCAGGGCACCGGTTTCCGGCGCCGAGTGATGGCGTGTGCCGACGACCGCGCTGGCGCCCAGAACCTCGGCCGAGCGCAGAATCGCGCCCACATTGTGCGGATCGGTCACGCGGTCCAGCAGCAGCACCCGAGGGTTTTTGCGCCCGATGCAATTCTCGGCAAGGCCACCCCATTCCAGCGGCTTGACCTCAAGCGCCGCGCCCTGATGCACCGAGCCCGGGTCGATTGGTGCCGTGAACTTGCGCGGGTCGACGACCTCGGGCTGCAGTCCGGCCTCCGAGATCGCATCCGCCAGCTTGTCCTGCGCGTTGCGGGTCACGATTAGGCGCAGTTTCTGCCGTTTGGGGTTCATCAGCGCATCGCGCACGGCGTGCAATCCGAACAACCAGACGGTTTCGGACGCCGCCGCTTTGCGCGCCTGTTCTTTCTCGATCACCCACTTCGGTTTCTTCATTTTGCTGGCCTCCGGGCCGGGAAGGATGTTTCCTGCGCCAACGCGAAATTTTCCTGTTGACGCTGCTTTTGAGCGCTAGTAATCACGCCTCCACGTCAGGTGCAACGCCTGACAGTGGGCGACAGGCCGCAAGGTGTGGCAGGGGACTGTAACTCCCTCGCGGAGACGCACGCCTGGTTCGATTCCAGGGTCGCCCACCATCTCCACTCGAGCTTGTTGGAAATGGTGTCCGGGGCGCGCGTCTGGATGACGCGAATCCGCCCGACATTGCGTCAATGGCTGGGAAAACATGCGCGCCGCGGCAAAGCATGCAGTTGCACACCGCAAAATGCCTGCCAAGCTTGTAGGAAGGCACCGACGGTTCTGTCGCCGGACGGCACAAAAGTTTTCGAGGAAACCGATTTGCAACAGCGGGATAATCCGGATCCTCTTGCCGATCTTTACAACTCCCCTCGATGGACAGTTCACTTTTTTACAAAATAATATTTCCTTTCCAGCCACTTGTTGGGGAATTTTCCTTCTGCCCCCCATACTCGGCTTGCGAGGTTGTGTTTTACCCGACGGAAGAGGAGCCCGAGGGCGCAACCCGCTAAATGGGAGGAATTCATGTCAAACAAATCTGTCACGCGTCGCGGCGTGCTGAAATCTGGTGCCGTCACAAGCGCCGGTCTGGCTCTGCCGACGATCTTCACCGCCTCGTCGGCCGCGGCCTATACCAACGAACCCACGGGCGGATCGGTCACGCTGGGCTTCAACGTGCCGCAGACCGGCCCCTATGCCGAAGAAGGCAATGACGAACTGCTGGCGCAGCAGCTGGCGGTCGAGCATCTGAACGGCGAAGGCGACGGCGGCTGCCTGAACACCTTCACGTCGAAGGCGCTGAAAGGCAACGGCATCCTGGGCAAGAAGGTCGAGTTCGTCACCGGCGATACGCAGACCAAGTCGGACGCGGCGCGCGCATCGGCCAAGTCGATGATCGAAAAAGATGGCGCGATCATGATCAACGGCGGCTCGTCCTCGGGCGTGGCCGTGGCCGTTCAGGGCCTCTGCCAAGAGGCGGGCGTGATCTTCATGGCCGGCCTGACCCACGCCAACGACACCACCGGCAAGGACAAGAAGGCGAACGGCTTCCGTCACTTCTTCAACGCCTACATGTCGGGCGCGGCGCTGGCGCCGGTGCTGGCCAAGGAAATGGGTTCCGACCGTCGGGCCTATCACCTGACCGCCGACTACAACTGGGGCTGGACCCAGGAAGAGTCGATCGTGGCCTCGACCGAGGCGATGGGCTGGGAGACGGTCAATACCGTCAAGACCCCGCTGGCATCGACCGACTTCTCGTCCTACATCGCGCCGGTTCTGAACTCGGGCGCGGACGTGCTGGTTTTGAACCACTACGGCGGCAACATGGTCAACTCGCTGACCAACGCGATCCAGTTCGGCCTGCTCGACAAGGTCGTGAACGGCAAGGACTTCAAGATCGTCGTTCCGCTGTATTCGGAACTGATGGCCGCCGGTGCGGGCGAGAACATCAAAGGCGTGCTGGGTTCGATGAACTGGAACTGGCAGCTGCAGGATGAGGGCACCAAGGCCTTCGTGAAGTCCTTCGGCGAGAAATACGGCAAACCGCCGTCGAACTCGGCCCAGACCTGCTATGCACAGGTTCTGCTGTACGCGGATGCGTGCGAGCGCGCCGGCACCTTCAACCCCTGCGGCGTCGTCGAGGCCCTGGAAGGCTTTGAGTTCGACGGGCTGGGCAATGGTCCGACCCTGTACCGCGCCGACGACCACCAGTGCTTCAAGGACGTGCTGGTCGTGCGTGGCAATATGAACCCGACCAACGCCTATGACACGCTCGAGATCGTCGAGATCACGCCGCGCGCGCAGGTGGAATACGCACCCGACCACCCGATGTTCGCCGGCGGCGAACTGGGCAAGTGCAACCCGGGCGCGTAATCCCGACACTCGGTTTTTCGCAAGAAAACCCCTGAGTCCTCAAAACGGCTCTCTCCGGTCAGACGACCGGGGAGAGCTGCCGGGACCAGTCAAAGGTAAGGACAATGGACGCAATCCTACTGCAAATTCTGAACGGGCTGGACAAGGGCTCGGCCTATGCGCTGATCGCGCTGGGGCTGACGCTGATCTTCGGCACGCTCGGCGTGGTGAACTTCGCCCACGGTGCTTTGTTCATGATCGGCGCCTTCTGTGCCGTCACGCTTCAGAAGATCTTCAACCTCAGCTACGAGGTGGTCGATGAGACCCAGACCGACTTTCTGGGCAACCCGCTGAAGGTGAAGACCCCCTATGTAGAAAGCTGGTTCGGCCCCGAGCTGGGCGCGACCATCATCGACTGGTCCGTGCCACTGGCCATCCTGTTCGCGATCCCGATCATGCTGATGGTCGGCTACGTGATGGAACGCGGCCTGATCAAGCATTTCTACAAGCGTCCCCATGCAGATCAGATCCTTGTGACCTTCGGCCTGGCCATCGTTCTGCAAGAAATCATCAAGTATTTCTTCGGCGCCAACCCGATCCAGACCCCGCCGCCTGCCGCGCTGAGCGGGTCCGTCGATCTGGGCGTGGCGCTTGGCTTTGACCCGAATGCCATCATCTATCCGATCTGGCGACTGGTCTATTTCCTGTTCGCGGTCGTGATCATCGGAGGCGTGTTCTCTTTCCTGCAGTTCACCACCTTCGGCATGGTGGTGCGCGCCGGCATGGCCGACCGAGAAACCGTGGGCCTCTTGGGCATCAACATCGACCGCCGGTTCACCATCATGTTCGGCATCGCCGCCGCGGTGGCTGGCCTCGCGGGCGTGATGTACGGGCCGCTGAACCCGCCCAACTATCACATGGGAATGGATTTCCTTGTGCTCAGCTTCGTGGTCGTGGTCGTCGGCGGCATGGGCTCGCTACCCGGTGCGGTTCTGGCCGGGTTCCTTCTGGGCATCCTTGAAAGCTTTGCCTCGACCACCTGGGCGACCACCACGATCCCGGGCATCAACCAGATTATCATCTACCTGGTCGCGATCATCGTTCTTCTGACCCGTCCGCGGGGATTGATGGGCCGCAAAGGCGTGATGGAGGAATAACCCATGCTGGGACTGAACAAGAAAGACACAAGCCTGCTGATCGTCGTCGCAATCCTGACGCTGCTGGCCCCCTTCATCCTGAACCCCTTCCCCACTGACAGCGCCATGGCGCAGTTCAACGCGGGCTATCCGGACCTGATGCAGCGGTTCGTGATCTTCGGCATCTTTGCCATCGGGTTCAACATCCTGTTCGGCCTGACCGGATACCTGTCCTTCGGCCACGCGGCCTTTCTGGGTGTGGGTTCCTACTCGGCCGTGTGGATGTTCAAGCTGCTCAGCTACAACGTCATTCCAGCCATCGCGCTGAGCGTCGTGGTCGCCGGGCTGTTCTCGGTTCTGATCGGCTATGTCAGCCTGCGCCGGTCGGGGATCTACTTTTCGATCCTGACGCTGGCCTTCGCGCAAATGAGCTTTGCGCTGGCCTATTCGGTGCTGTCGAACCCCAAGTTCAACCTGACCAACGGGGAAACCGGCCTGCAGGTCTATGCCGATGACCCGCAGATCCTGCAGGGGGCCAATGCGCCCGATCTGCCGCATCTGTTCGGCCTGCCGATGCGCGCGACCTACACGATGGATGTCGGCGCGTGGAGCTTTGACTTCAACGCGGGCTACTATCTGTGCGCGGTGATCATGATGGTGGTGTTCTACCTGGCGATCCGCATCTTCCGCTCGCCCTTCGGCATGATGCTGCGAGCGGTGAAGTCGAACCAGCAGCGGATGAACTATACCGGGCTGAACTCCAAGCCCTACACGCTGGCAGCCTTTGTGATCTCGGGCATGTATGCCGGCCTGGCCGGTGGCCTGATGGCCGCGATGGACCCGCTGGCCGGCGCCGAGCGGATGCAATGGACCGCCTCGGGCGAGGTCGTTCTGATGACCATCCTGGGCGGCACCGGTACTCTGATCGGACCGGTTCTGGGTGCTGGCTTCATCAAGTATTTCGAGAACATCTTCTCGAAGATCAACGACAACGTGTTGCACGGCTGGTTCGCCTTCCTGCCCGACGGGCTCGAGGACGCGGTGGTGTTCATCATCCACCCGTTCATCGGCAAGGGCTGGCACCTGACCTTGGGCATCCTGTTCATGCTGGTGGTGATCTACCTGCCCGGCGGGCTGGTCGAGGGCGGTCAGCGGTTGCTGAACTGGATCCGCCGCAAAAGCGTTGGCGGGGACGACACCCGCGAAGGCAAAACCGAGCCGGCAGAATAAGGGAACGCGTCAATGGCAATTCTGAAAGTAAAAGATGTCAGCAAGCGCTTCGGCGGCCTCAAGGCCCTGACGGACGTGAACCTGAGCGTCGAGGAGAACTCGGTCCATGCGATCATCGGCCCCAACGGGGCGGGCAAGTCCACCCTGCTGAACTGCCTGGTGGGCAAGCTGATCCCGGATACCGGTTCGGTCTTGTTCGACAACCAGTCTGTGCTGGGGCGCGAGCCGTACCAGATCAACCAGATGGGCATCAGCCGGGTGTTCCAGACCCCCGAGATCTTTGGCGAACTGACCGTAATGGAGAACATGCTGATCCCCATCTTCGCGATGCGAGACGGGGCATTCCGCATGCACGCCTACGAGACCATCGCCAACGAGAAAGAGGTGGTCGAACAGGCAGAGGTCATGCTGGAAGAGATGAACATGGCCGACAAACGGCACATGCATGCAGCCTCGCTGTCGCGCGGTGACAAGCGGCGGCTCGAGATCGGCATGTGTCTCAGCCAGAAGCCTCGCCTGCTGCTGCTGGACGAGCCCACAGCCGGTATGGCACGGGCCGACACCAACAACACCATCGACCTGCTGAAGCAAATCAAGGATGAGCGCGACATCACCATCGCGATCATCGAGCACGACATGCATGTGGTGTTCAGTCTGGCCGAGCGGATCACCGTTCTGGCGCAGGGCACGCCGCTGGTCGAAGACACCCCCGAAAACATCCGCGGAAACCCCAAGGTCCGAGAAGCCTATCTGGGCGAGGCGGCGTGAGGAAAAGCTATGAACGAGAAACCTGACTTTTCGAAAAACGCCAACATGGCCAGCACCGCGCCCGCGTTCCTGTCGGTGTGGGACATGCATTCGTACTACGGCGAAAGCTACATCGTCCAAGGCGTCAGCTTCAACGTCCACGAGGGCGAGATCCTCGCCCTGCTGGGGCGCAACGGGGCCGGCAAGACTTCGACTCTGCGCTCGATCGCGCGCGTGGGCGAGCCCGAGGTGCGCCACGGCGAAATCTGGCTGGACCACAAGCCGCTGCACAACATGACCAGCTACGAGGCCGCCGCCGCCGGGTTGGGTCTTGTGCCCGAAGATCGGCGGATCATCCCAGGCCTGACGGTCGAGGAGAACTTGCAGCTGGCCCAGATCGCCCCCCCGATCGGCTGGTCGCTGGAACGGATCTACGAGCTGTTCCCGCGTCTAGGCGAACGGCGCAAGCAAGAGGGTGTGACTCTTTCGGGCGGCGAACAGCAGATGCTGTCGATCGCCCGCGCGCTGGCCCGGGACATCAAGGTGCTGCTGCTGGACGAACCCTATGAGGGCTTGGCCCCGGTGATCGTGGACGAGATCGAAAAGACGCTGATCCACATCAAGCAGCAGGGCATGACAACCATCATCGTCGAACAGAACGCGGTGCGCGCGCTGCAACTGGCCGACAGGGCAATCATTCTGGACACCGGCTGCATCGTGTTTGACGGCACCGCGGACGAAGTGCTGGAAAACACCCAGCTGCGGGAGGAATATCTGGCGATCTGACCCGTCAATTGGGCAGGCAGGCCCATTCGGCCACGACCTGCCCCTGCCGCAGGGCCAGAACCGTGCCGAACTGGTTCAAAACCGCTTCACTCTGACTGGGGCGCAGCAAGGCGATATCTCCGGGCTGCGCCTTGGTTGTTTTGGGACCCACCCAGACCTCTTGATTGCTTGAACGCCCTAACACGCCGGAATAGCCGAACCCGTCGGGCCAGACGGGGCTGGCCAGATAGTGCCCACCGGAAATGGCGAGGTTGGTCCGGCGTAGTCCGGGCAGGTCGATCCCCGGCACCGGGTTGCGCGGCATCACCTTGAGAACCGGCGTGGCCAGGAACAGAGCGGGCGAAAACGCCTGCGTCGATGCGTGGTCGAAATCCGAAGGTTTCACCAAAACCGACCCAAAGGCGACCTCGGTCGCCAGGCTCCGCGTGGCCGGATCTTGGAAGGTCAGGCTGCCGCCGGTGTTCAGGCACAGCCCCTGCGCCCCCTGCCCAAGCGCAGCGACCGCCTGCTCATAGACTTTCGCACTGGCTCGCCGCGCGCGGCGTCGGAGCAACGCAGGCAGTTTGGCCAAATGCACCTCGTACCCCATCAGCCCCGACAGAGCGGCAGGGGCATGACCCGCGATCCGCGCCGCAACGCCTGCGACCTGATCGGCGGCCAAGCCACCGCGGTGCAGGCCCACGTCGATCTCGAGCGACAGGCGCAGGGTTTGGTCCGTGTCAGCGGCCAGCGACAGATACGCGTCCAGCCGCTGTGGCGTGTCGATCAGCCACTGCACCCGCCGGGCGGCGTCGGGGTGCGTCTCAAGAATCCGCCGGGCGGCGGTGACCGGCAGCGGTTTGCCCAGCAGGTGATCGGTGTCCGGCTCGGCGGCCAGCAGGGCCGACAGCATGGATTCGGAAAAGCTCATCAGGCCCGTTGTAGAAATCCGGGCGCGAATATGGTCCAGCAGAGGCAGGCACGGCAGCGATTTGGCCACAAGCCGGGCCTGCAAGCCGTGGCCCAACCCCGCGCGGGCAGCGTCGCAATTCGCCTCGACCCGGTCCAGATCTACGACGGCCACCGGCCGGTCGACGCCATGATCGCGCAGCGCTTGGGTGAGATGTTCGAAATACTCTGCGGTCATGGGCGGAACATCCGGGCCAGTGCGGGCGTCAGGAACTTGCCCTTTGGATCCAGCCGTTCACGCAATGTGCAGAAGGCATCGAAATCGGGATAGAGGCGCGACAGATCGGAATAGGTCAGGCTGTGCAGCTTGCCCCAATGGGGGCGGCCGCCAGCCTGCAGGAACAGCGGCTCCATCGCCTCGAAATAGCGCAGATGGCCTTCCTTCGCATCGGTGTGGATGGCAACCGATACGCGCGGCCCCCCTTGGAAAGGTGACAGGCAGGCGTCGTCGCCTGCGGTCTGCCGCACCTCGATCGGGAAATAGATGTTGCCATGGTCGCACTCCAACCGTCGGATCAGTTCGGACAGCACGTCCCCCGCGGTTTCGGACGGCAGGTGGTATTCCATTTCCTTGAACCGGATGTGCCGGTCGCTGCACAGAACGCGCCAACTTTCACCGACGTAGTCCTCGTCGGACTGGGCCAGCGTCAGCAGACGCAGCAGGGCGCGCCGCGAGCCGGGGCTGAACCGACCTGCATTGCGCGCCAGCTTCAGAACCTTGACGGCGATCATGTCCAGATCGCGCGGCGCGCGGGTCTTGGGCGCGTCGGTGATATCGTGCCGGATTTCAACGGTCTTGCCGGTGAAAGGGATGTAGAAGAACTCGAAATTCCTGTTCTCGTCCCAATGCTGGTGCATGCGCTCCAGTGTGTCCTGCAGGTCGGACAGACGCACCCGACGGCGCAGATTGTATTTCGGCACGACGTTGATCTGTGCCTCGGTCACGATGCCCAGCAGACCCAGCGAAACCTGCACCATGTTCAGCGGAATATCGTCGGTGGTCAGGGTCTGCCCGCCAGCGCCGATCAGCCGGGCCGCGGTAATTTCGGCAGACAGGCACGGCAGGGTGCGACCGGTGCCGTGGGTCGCCGTGGCTGCCGCGCCGGCCAGGGTCTGCACATTGATATCACCCAGATTGCGGAAGGCCCTGCCGTGCTCGGCCAGTGCCGGCGACAGATCGCGCAGCCGGGCATTGGCGTTGACCCAAGCCCGTTCGCCGTCGACCCGCGTCACGGGGGGCAGGTTCAAGGCTGTCAGGTCAATGATATGCTGCGCGCCCGGAACCAGCGGCGTGAAGGAATGCCCTGCCCCGACCGGACGCAGGGTTTCGGCCGAGGCGATCAACTGTTGAAGGTCTTCGGTCGTGGTCGGCCGCTTGGGCCGTATTTGGCTGGCCTGGTTGCCTGCCCAGTTCTGCCACATGGCTGATCCTCCTCCCATCCGGAGCAGAGGATTGCAGCCGGGGCGAAACCGAACAATACCGGTTTTCAGGACGTTACGTCGGGAAAACTGTTATTCGGCCGCAGGCCGCAGGTTGGCGACGCTGTCGAACCAGGCCTCGATGACGTCCAGATCGGGTTCTAGCGCCTGCGCCGCACCATCGGTGAATTCCACGAACTTGTCACGGTTTAGGCCGTTGACCCCGACCAGCACCGGGATGTCAAGCGACAGCGCCTCGGCGATGACGGGGCGGAACCCGCGGCCATCGGCCTCGTGTTTGCCGAACTTGTTGACGATCAGCAATTGCGGACGGTTGGCCAAAGACGCCGTCACATAGCCCACCGCCTGCTCCAACGCCGCCGGGTCCAGCCGGCACCCGCGCGACTGGCTGCCCAACGACTGCGAGATACGGATGGTTTCGCCATCCGGCAGCACGCGCAGGTCCATGTCGCATTTGCTGCTGTCGGCGCATTCGGAGTTGGTCTGAACCACACCGGCCAGACGGGCGCCCTTGGCCAGCAGACGTTCGGCAACCGCGCTCAGCAGGCGGTCGGTTGCGCCGCGATCGGTAGTGGTGACATAGGCCAGGTGCATCGGCAGACCTTTCTGGGTTTCATCGTGTTGTTCCAATTAGCACGCATGGGGCGCCCCTTCCAGCACCCGCATCAACGCAGAGGAGACGTCCCGATCACCGGCGCGTGCAGGTGCAACAGCGCGGCATAGGCCAGCCCTGCCACCAACCAGACCCAGGGCCTCGGCCAGGGGCGCGGCAGCCGCAGCGACAGGCGTGCTGTGTTGCGCGACAGGTGCGGCCAATCAGCCCCCATCTCGCGCGCCTTGCGCCTGTCGATCAGGGCCATGCCCATCCGGGCGAAACCCGCGAACAGGCCGAACAGGACCACATGTGCCAAGCTGCCATTGGCCAGCAGATGCGCCAGCGCCCACAACACTATCGCCAACAGGATCGGGTGGCGGGTGGTCCGCAGGAGACCGGACAGCTCGGGGTTGAACGGGCGACCTCCCAGCCCGCCGAAGGAAAACGGGTTGGTCGCCGCCAGCCCGGCCACCGCCAGCCAGCAGACGACGGGCATCACCAGCAGAGGCACCCAGCGCAGGATCGCCAGCGGCGGGATGACCTCGACATAGGGCGCGCTGGCCGCGGCCACGATCAGCCAGGCCAGAACCGCCAGCGACAGCGCGGAATAGACCGCGAAATAGGGTCCGCGCCCCATCAACCCGATCAGCCGCCCGCGCACTGCCGGACGCGCCGGAATGGCGTGGCTGAGCAGAAAGATCAGAAGTGCAGCAACAAAAGCGCCCCAACCGGCCATGGTCATATCCGCCTGTTTTGCACCCGGAATACCGGGGAAAACGGCCCCGCCTTGTCCGAAATCAAGTGTGGTCGGGGGCAGCTGCGCCGCCCCCGATCCGGGGTTACAGGCCCAGCGCCTTGCGGCGTTCCTCGGCAAATCCCTGAACCATGCGGTCGGCGATCAGCGCCAGAATGGCCATCGCTGCCCCGGCCGAAATGCCCAGCCCCACATCCGCCTGCCCCAACGCCAGATAGATCGACTGGCCCAGACCGGTCGTGCCGATCAACGCCGCGATCACCAGCATAGCAAAGGCATAGAGAATGGTCTGGTTCAGCCCCAGAAGGATCGTGGGCGCAGCATAGGGCGCACGCACGTCGCGCATGATCTGCCACTCGGTCGCTCCACTGGCGATCGCGGCCTCCATCATCTCGTCCGGGGTGTTGACCAGCCCGTGACGGGTGTAGCGGATCATCGGCACGATCGCATAGGCGCAGATCGCCAGAAAGGCCGAAAACTCGCCGATCTGGAACACCATCAGCACCGGGATCAGGAACACGAACAGGGGAATCGTCTGCAGCATGTCGCAGATCGGGCGCACGATCCTCCAGACTGGCGACCAGACCGCGCTGGCGAGGCCGATCAGCCCGCCGACAACGGCGCAGAAGAACACCGCCGCACCGCTGAGATAGAGCGACAGCAGCGCCCTCTCCCACAGGCCCGAGATCAGGATCGTGCTCAGCAGCGCCACAGACAGCGCCGCCAGACGCCAACCGCCCGCCACCCAGCCCAACGCCGCCGCGCCAGTCAGGACGAAGGGCCATGGCAGATTCGCGATGCCCGTCTCGAGCATGCCGATCAGGATCAGCGTGACCAGACCGCCGGTCAGGTGCCCACGCCACGCCATCAGCAAGGTGATCACCGCACCGGCGGCGAACAGGCCATAGCTCATGCCCGGGGTCCACTGGAACCCCCAGGTAAAGGGCAGAACCGCCTGACTCAGACCGATCCGCAGCGGCAGCAGCACATAGAACATCGAGTTGTTCTTGAGCGAATCCAGCCACGGCCCGTTATCCTGGGTAAAGGCTGTCAGGCCGGTGTCCACCGCCTGCGCGACCGGATCCAGCAGCGTCAGCTCGGACGGGTTGGGCAGCCGCGCCCAGAACAGCAGCGTAAACAGGACCGCAAAGCCAATAACCGCCCAGACAACGCGGTTGTCGTGACGATTGCGTTCAGTGGCGAGGGTGCCGCTCATGCGGTCAATCACCACGGCAAAGACAACGATCACCATGCCGGCCAGCAGAGATTCACCGAACTGCGCCTTGCGCATGGTCAGCAGGACCTCCCAACCGATGTCATTGAACCCGCCGATGACCGCGGCGATGATCACCATCGACAGGGCCGCCATCAGGCACTGGTTCACACCCACCATGATCTGCGTCGCCGCCGCCGGGATTTCCACCTGGAACAGCTGCTGGAACCGAGTGCCGCCCGACATGATGGCGGCTTCCTTGATCTCGGGCTCCACGCGCTCCAGCCCCAGCATCACGTTGCGCGCCATCGGCGGCGCCGCGTAGATGGCCGAGGCGATCAGCCCCACCACCGGGCCAAACCCGAACAGCAGCAGCAACGGCGTCAGATAGGCAAAGGTCGGTACAGTCTGCATGATGTCCAACACCGCCTGAACCACTGATTTCACCCGAGGCACTTCGTTGGCCAGAATGCCAATTGCACTGCCAACGATCAGCGCGACCGGGACCGAAACAGCCACCAGCGCCAAGGTGTTCATGCTCTCGGCCCAATAGCCCGAGGCCAGCACGAAGCTGAGGCCCAGAAAGCCCAGCGCCGCCATGGGCAACCCACCCAGATACCAGCCGAGTGCCGTCACCAGCCCGATCAGGATCGGCCAGGGCGTGTGGCCCAGCACGAAATTGGCCCAGTTCATCGGATAGGCCATCAGGTCGGAAAACAGCCGGGCCGCAGGTTTGATTGCGTTCAGAAACCAGTCGAGGAAGGCGCCCACCCATTGCGTGGCCGGGACCTCCCACGACGCGGGCCATTTGACCAGCCAGGGCGCGTGCGGCTCAAGCGCCAGGCACAGCGCTCCGACGATCAGCGTGATCAGCGCCGCCTGTGCCCCTGCCGTCAGGTGCGCCCGCGCGGGCGTGCGAACATCAACTGCAACGGTCATGCGTCATCCACCTGCAAAGCGGCGGCAAGGTCCAAAGGATTCACCGTGCCGACGATCGCGCCGGTTTCGTCATGCACCGGCACCGGCTCGTACAAGGCCATGCAGCGGGCCAACGCCGCGTCGAGCGTCATGTTGACGGTCAGGCCAGGGTCATCCGGACCGCGCTCGGCATCGCCTGGATGCATGACCGAGGCGACCTTGGCGTGCTGGCCCTTGGCAACGTCCTTGGAAAACTCGCGCACGTAATCGTCGACCGGGCGCAGAACGATGTCCGAGGGCGTGCCGATCTGCACGATCTTGCCGTCGCGCATGATCGCGATGCGGTCGGCCAGCTTCAGCGCCTCGGCAATGTCGTGGGTGATGAAGACGATGGATTTTTTCAGCGTCGCCTGAATGCGCAGGAATTCGTCTTGCAGCTGCCGCCGGATCAACGGGTCCAGCGCCGAGAACGGCTCGTCCAGGAACCAGATGTCGGGGTTCACCGCCAACGAGCGGGCGATGCCCACGCGCTGCCTCTGCCCGCCCGACAATTGCCGCGGAAAACTCTCTTCGCGGCCTTCGAGACCGACCAGCGCGATGACCTGCTGCGCGCGGGCCAAACGTTCCTTGCGCCCCACGCCCTGAACGCGCAGCGGATAGGCCACGTTTTCGGCCACCGTCATGTGCGGAAACAGGCCGAAATGCTGGAACACCATGCCCATCTTCCTGCGGCGCAGCTCGGTCAGTTTCTTCTTGGGCGCACCGCGCACGTTGTCGCCGTCAATGCGGATTTCACCGCCCGTCCCTGGCAACAGCTGCGAGATGCAGCGGATGAGGGTCGACTTGCCCGACCCCGACAGCCCCATGATGACGAACAGTTCGCCATCGCGAACGTCGAAATTGGCGTTCTGCACGGCGGGAATGAACCCGTGTTCGCGCAGCTCGGCGGCGGTCTTTTCAGCGTCGTCCCCTGACCGAGCCAGCGCGTCGGTCAGGGCTTTCTCCGCACCTTGGCCAAAGACCTGCCAGAGATTCCGGCAGGCAATGGCTGGCGTATTCGCGTCAGTCACTTAGGCGGCTCACTTGGTTGCCGCGTCCACGACCGGACGCCATTTGTCTTCATTCTGAGCCATCCAGTCGGCCACGACCTCTTCGACCTTGCCACCATCTACATCGATCGCGCCCATCATCGGCTGCTGATCCTCGACGCTCAGTTGATAGTTCGACAGGATCTCATAGGCCGCCGGCCATTTGTCGGCCATGCCGTTCCAGGCGGCCTTGAAGATGCGCGAGGGCGCAAAGTCGCAGTCATTCACGGCATTGGGGTTCGGGCCCCAGGCCGGATCGGTGAAACAGGCCTCTTCGCCCGGCGGCAGATCGACGAATTTCACGTCGTAGGCCGACATCGCCCAATGCGGCTGCCAGAAGGTGATCAACAGCGGCGACTTGCGCTCGGTCGAGGCACGAAGCTCGGCGATCAACGCCCCTTCGGATCCGGCGGGCACGGCTTTGAACGGCACATCCAGTCCCGCCATACGATCGGCGCCAGGGGTGCCCCAGTCGGCCGGATAGTCGACCAGACGGCCCATCGGCAGCGTTTCTGCGGTGGCGAAGACCTGCGCACAGTCATTCAGCGCCTCCCAAGCCGGCAGGCCCGGGCAGAGATCAGCCACATGCGCCGGATACGCGATGCCTTCCTTGGCATCCAGGCCCAGATCACCGATCTCGACCACGGTGCCCTCGGCGATCTTCTTGGCATACTCGTCCGACACGTTCGACGACCAGATTTCGAGCGTTGCGTCGATGTCACCATCGGCCAGCGCCTGGAATTGGTTCATCATGCCTGCGGTCACATATTCGACCTTGTAGCCGGCGGCCTCGAGCATCTCGCCCGCGACATGCGTGGTCACGTGCTGGCCGGTCCATTCGTTGATGGCCAGTTTGATCGGCTCGTCCACCGCGCCCATCTCGGCCGCGTGAACTGCGCCTGCGGCAACCACCGCCAGCAGACTAACACTGAGTTTTTTCATGGATTTGCTCCCTGTCTTCCTTGTTTTGCCCACCCCGGCAGGATTGGCCCGCCGGGTGACATGCCTGATGACATGACCATGTCGCAACATGCACAAATTTGGCCGGAAAAGAAAAGTGAACACTTGGACTGACTTGAAACATTTGCCGGTCCCGCCTCCCCTCCGTTCCGGTTGGAACATCAAGATCCTGCCGCGCGCGTCCGGTTTCGGTACGGCAGGTTATTGATTGACCAGTCAATCACAAACCCGATTCCCGTCATTTGTCGAGCATTTCTTTCGCAGCGCATGAAAAAATACCGGGTTTTCCCGGACTCAGCCCGTTTGAATATCCTCCCTATTCAGGCCAGGGTTGCACAAATAGGAACAAACGGGCAACATTCTGGCCGGAGGGTCGACACATGCACCATTTCGACGAAATCTATGGTCTGGCGGCTGATCGGCACGGCGGGATCGACGCGCTCGAGCAGAAGCTGACCCGCCCCAAATCAACGGACGAACTGGCCCGGATGCCCGATGATCGCTGGTTGTCGATCTTGACCAAATGCATCTTTCAGGCCGGGTTCAACTGGAAGGTCATCGAGGCCAAGTGGGACGGATTCGAAGCCGCCTTCAATGGGTTCGACGTAGGGCGCTGCGCCTTCATGGATGACGAAAAATTCGACGCGCTGCTGCAGGATACCCGCATCGTGCGCAATGGAGCCAAGATCGCCACGGTGCGCGACAACGCCGCCTTTCTGCTGGAACTACGCGCCGAGGGCGGCGCAGGCAAGGTGCTGGGCGGCTGGCCCTCGACCGACTATGTCGGATTGCTCGAGATGCTGGCCCGGCGCGGATCTCGGCTGGGCGGTGCCTCGGCCCAGTACGCGATGCGGTTCGCCGGGCGCGACAGTTTCATCCTGTCGCGCGACGTCACGGCCCGCCTGATCGCCGAAGGGGTGATTGACAAGCCCACCACCTCGAAAAGGGCGATGACCGCCGTGCAAACGGCGTTCAACACATGGATGGATCAATCGGGCCGGTCGCTGACGGAAATCAGCCGGGTTCTGGCCATGAGCCTTTGAAAACCGCTTGCGGCCCTGCCCTGCCGGGCTAGGCTTACATCATGATCCGGCTGGCTCTGATCCTTGTCGCGCTGACGCTTCTGTCCTGCGGTCGTCCGCTGACCGAGCGGGAAAAGGCCTTTGCCGCACAGGTGCAGGGCGACACGCTGGACCTGGATCGAGTGCGGCTGGTCCAGGGTGCCCCGGTGGCTGCGATCACTTATGAGCGCAAGGCCCGCCCTCGGCTGGCCTGCCGCGAACGCATTCTGCCCCCCATAAAGACCGAGACCGTTACCGGAAAACCCGCGGCCGTGGCCCTGTTCAACCAAGTGTATTTTACGCGGGACTGGTATCTCGAAGACTACATGGCCAGCTATCCCGATCGGATCAACCTGGTGGCCGCGATGCTGCTGGCGCATGAGCTGACCCATGTCTGGCAGTGGCAGAACCGCGCGGTGACAGGCTATAACCCCTTGCGCGCCGCGGCCGAGCATGGCGGGCGCAAGGATCCGTACCTGTTCGACCTGGACAACTCCGCGGACTTTCTGGACTTTGGGTTTGAACAGCAGGGGGCCATCGTCGAGGAATATGTCTGCTGCCGCGCGCTGGACCCCAACGCGCCGCGCACCCGACGCCTGCACGAGATGTTAGACAAGTATCTCGACCTTGCCGCCCTGCCCGGCGACCGGCGCGAGAGCGACGTGATCCTTCCCTGGAGCGGCGCAAAGGTTCAGGGCATCTGCCGCTGAGAATCATCCGCCCTGCAAAGTCTCCAAATAGGCCACAAGGTCGGCAATGGGCTTGCTGGTCAGGATCGGTTGGCCCGTCGGCGCCTTGATCGCGGTGTCCTGCCCTTCGAAATAGGGGCCATAGACCGGCATCGGACTGCCATGGCTGACCAGCGGATCGCGCCCGTCGATGCGTTTGACCACTCGTTCGGTGGGAAAAACGCCGTCCGAGCCGCTCAACGCCGTCAGATTGGTGGGCTGGATGACCAGCACGCCGGCCATCGGGCCATGGCCGGTTGCATCCAGCCCGTGACAGGTGGCGCAGTGATGCAGGTACAGCTCTTCGCCCGTCCCGACGTCCTGCGCCCAGACGCTCGGGGCGGCCAACAGAGCCAGCGTTGCAAATGTCAGCAGTTTCATCGCGTTCCTCCATCCAGTCCGGCAAATGCAGACTTGCCCGGACCGGTGCAAGCCGCAATGATCCAGATCAACGAAACAGGCGACAAGGACCGGGGCAATGACACAATACGCAGCCATCATGCTGGCCGCCGGGATCGGCGTACCCATCCTTGCGGCGCTGAATGCGGCCTTTGGCAAGTTTATCGGGTCGCCGACCGTCGCGGCGGTGATCCTGTTTGCCGTAGCCTTTGCCGCCTCGGCGATGGTGATGCTGCTAGGGCCGGGCACGCAGGCTGTGGCCAAAGTCGCGCACACGCCGAAGCATCTGTTGCTGGCCGGGGTTCTGATTGCCTTCTATGTCCTGTCGATCACCCATGTCGCGCCGCATTTCGGTGTGGGCAACGCGGTGTTCTTCGTGCTGTTGGGCCAGTTGATCAGCACCGCGGCCATCGACCATTTCGGCCTTTTCGGTGCGCAGATCACCCCGTTGACCCTAATGCGCGCCGGCGGGATCGCGGTGATGGCCGTGGGCGTGGCGATCACTCAGCTGGCCTGAGCACACCCCCGTCCAGCCGCAGCATCCGGTCCATGCGCGCGGCCAGGTCAACATTGTGCGTGGCGATCAACGCCGACAAGCCCGACTCGCGCACCAGATCCATCAGCGCGGCAAAGACCTGATCCGAGGTACCCGGGTCCAGATTCCCTGTTGGCTCGTCCGCCAACAGGACACGCGGTTCATTGGCCAGGGCCCGGCAGAAGGCCACCCGCTGCTGCTCGCCACCCGACAGGGCCGCCGGGCGGTGGTCGGCACGTTCGGCGACACCGACAAGGTCCAGCAAATCCATCGCGCGGACCTTGGCCGCCCTTTCGGATACGCCATTCGCCAATTGCGGAAGCACAACGTTTTCCAGCGCGGTGAATTCCGGCAGCAGGTGGTGGAACTGGTACACAAAACCCACATCCCGCCGCCGCATCGCGGTGCGGGTGCGGTCGCCTTTGCCGGTCGCGTCCTGCCCGCCGATTTCGACCGTCCCGGAATCCGGCGTATCCAGCAGACCGGCGATGTGCAGCAGGGTCGACTTGCCCGCCCCCGAGGGTGCCACAAGTGCCACCGCCTCGCCGGCGCGCAGTTCCAGATCGGCGCCGCGCAGCACCTGCACCTCGGCGGGCGTGCCTTTCAGATAGGTCTTGGTCAGGCCGGTCAGACGCAAGGTCACATCATTCATAGCGCAGCGCCTCGACCGGGTTCAGCCGCGCCGCGCGGCGGGCCGGGAAGTAGGTGACGAAGAAGGACAGGCCCAGCGACATCCCAACCGCCTTGAGCACGTCCGACAGGTGCAGCTCGGCCGGCAAGGCATAGATGCCGCGGATCGCTGGATCCCAAACTCCGCCGCCCATCACGTAGTTCACGAAAGAGAAGATCGGGTCGATATAGAGCGCGAACAGGCAGCCCAGAATGACGCCCATCGCGGTGCCGATGATCCCGGTGAACGCACCGCAGATGAAGAACACGCGCAGCACCGAGCCCTCGCTGAGGCCGATGGTGCGCAGGATGCCGATGTCGCGGCCCTTATTTTTGACCAGCATGATCAGGCCTGACACGATGTTCATCGCCGCGATCAGCACGAGTATCGACAGGATGATGAACATCACGTTGTCCTCGACCTCGAGCGCGCGCAGAAAACCACCCGACGCATCCAGCCACGTCCAGATCTGCACCCGCTCGCCCGCCGCCTCGAGGATCGGGATCAGGATCGGGTTCAGGTCCTCGGGACCGTCGACCATAACCTCGATCTCGTCGGCGACGCCCTCGCGGTTGAAAAAGCTCTGCGCCTCGGAAAACGGCATGTAGACGCGGGTGCGGTCGATGTCATAGCGCCCGGCCGAAAAAACGTAGACGACTTCATAGGCATTCACACGGGGCGAGGTGCCAAAGGCGGTTTTGACCCCGTTGGGCGTGGTCAGCTTGACCCTATCACCAACCGTGGCGCCGATGGCGCGGGACACGCCCGAGCCGATGGCGATTCCCTCCTCGAACCGGGACAGATCGCCATAGGCCTGATCGCTTTGGGCGATGCCGGGCAGGTTGAGCAAGTCATCGGGGCGGATGCCGAACACCTCGGCGCCGCTGCTGCGGTCTCGGTTTGTGATCAGGACCTGCCCCTTGACCAGCGGCGCGGCGCGTTGAACGCCCGGCACCTGCGCGATGCGCTCGGCCATGGCGTCGTATTCAACGATGGTGCGATCCACCTGGCCGTGCGCGTCCAGTTCTCCGGCCGAGTAAACTGTAACGTGAGCGTTGGCCCCAAGAATGGTGCCCACGAATTCGGACCGGAACCCGGACCGGACCGCCAGCGTTGCGATCAGCGCGAAAACGGCCAGAGTGATCCCGATCAACGAGATCCATGTCATCACACTTACACCGCCCTCGGCACGCCGGGCGCGCAGATAGCGCCAGGCGATCTTCCATTCGAAGGCGGCAAAGGGAGGGGGTGTTCTGGCCATTCCTGCTCCGGCAAATCTGTGGTGGGGACATTTTCGGGATTTGGCTGGATGGTCAAGCCGGTTCTGGATGCGCGCGCCCGTTCAACCGGCCAGCGACGAAGTTGCATCCAGCACAGACTGGGTCGTCTCACGATCACTAATCCCTCGTCGCGCCAAGGCCTCGAACAAGCGATCTCGGGTTTCAGGTGTCAGCATGGAAACCGCCCGGTTGTGCAGGCCGAGGCTCAACAGTTCCGGTTCGTCGATCCTGGCAATCAGGCCTTCCAGCTTCTGTTGCGAATAGGTCGGCCACAGCCCCAGCGCGGTGCTGGGTGCGTCCTCGAACCACGGGCGCAAAGTCAGATCCGACCGGAGGCAAAACGCATTCAGCAGCATGAATTCCGAGGGTCTCCGGCGCGACCCGAAGAGCGACTGCACCGAACCGTAGCGTTCGTTGATCTCGTCCAACACCTCCAACACCAACGACCTGCGCACCGGGAACGGCGTCGAAAACGTCGTGGTCTTCAACGCCTCAATGTCCGGGACGGTGACCTGCAAAGCGTCCAGGCTCTGCCGCAGCCAGTTGCGGTGAAAATCGCTGTTGACCGAAATGAACGGAATCCGGGCGGCTCCGCCATCCGCAAAGAATTCTGCCTCATTGAAAGACCGCAGAAACAGGTTTTTGGTGTCCAGGATAACCATCTGCTCCGTCTCGGCGATCCGTGCGGCGCCCAGCTTGAGCACCTGTTGCGTGCGGTATCCGTTGTTGCCGCGCCAGCCCCCCTTTCGCACGAAAGGGATACGGTGCCGTCCTTCAATCAGAAGCCGGTCGCCCAGTGAGCGCCTGACGCATTGACCTGCCCCAAGCAGAATGTCATCGCCCCCGACCACCCGAACCTTGGATTGCAGAGGGCCATAGGCCGTTAATATGGGCTCGATACGCGCCTGCAATGCGGTTTCGTCCACGTCGTTCAGAACCACATGGATGGAAGCAACTTTGGCCGGATCAGCAAATCGCGCAAAGGAACGCGCCTGCAACTCGAGCAGCGGGTAATCCTTGGAATACACTATCGTGGCAAAACTTAGCACGGTCGGGTTGCCTTTCACAATCACTCGGCGCCGCTGTATCAGCTTCTCGACCTGCCGCCAAATCTGCATTTTTCCGCGTTGGCGCAGAATCAGCCGTCGGGCGCAAATTCCAGCATAAGATGATATGTGAAAGACGATTATACCACTGGTTGTGAAGCCCATCTCAGACAGGTCTTTATTGTTTCAGGAATGAAGTCAATGTGAGGTTCAGGCAGTATACTGAACTTGAAATGCAACATTTTCACAGCAACTTTGTTTCGCATTTTGCTTCTTTTGAGAAATTTTGGCACCCTGATTGTGGGGGAATACATTTTAAAGAGCGGGGGTCGCTCATGAATATTGAAGAGGAAATTGAACAGGTTGGTGCGCCAGCCACGACGATCATATCTCAGGACATGGATTGCGAAACCGCAGCGTTGTTGCGGGCCGTCATTCGACCGCTGTTTGCCGGCGCGGCCAGTTGGGCCGGTCTTGCCGACACGCTGCGTGAAAAAGGCTATCGCCTGGCATTCCAAAGCGGGCGCATGTGCCTGATGGACCGAGCGACCGGAAAACGGCTTTGCGGGTTGCGGTTTCTGGACATCGAATTGAAGGATCTGGTCCGTCGTATGGGTCGCCCCGTCGTAGTCGCCCGAGGTGACAGGGCGGATGGTGAACTGCTTCGCGCGCGCCCGGCGACGGGCGGGTCCTAGTACCGCCGCCAGAACTGGACGGACCGGCGCAGAGATTTGGCAAGGCTGTGTTTTGCGGCCCGCCGGATCGGCAGCGGCGTTTCCGGGCGCCTCAGCACCTCGGTGAGCAGGTTTGCCGGCATATGCCCGCGGCGATAGAACTCTGCAAAATCATCCAGATCCAAGCCTTGTGCCGCGCGATAATCGGCAAAGAACCGTTGCCAGACGCGGGCATAATCCCGTCCCGTCGCTTGCTGGTCGCTGGTCTCGCCGCGGTCCCAGAACAATGAAATCGGCTCATCCATCCTTTCGCCGCGATAGCCCCCGGCAACCAACCGCAGCATCAGGTCATAATCACCAGCGATGCGGAACTGAGTGTCGTGTCCCCCCAATTCCTGAAAAACATCTCGCCGCAGAAAAACAGAGTTATGGCAAAACGGCATACGCTGAAGGATGGCCTTGACCGACATCCGTTTTTCCATCTTTTCGCCGCCGTCCGCGGACCGGTGAAGGGTTGATCCGAATAGATAGTCGGGACTGGTCGCGGTCAGTCGCTCGGCCGCCCGGTTCAGAACATCATCCGCGGCCAACGAGTCGTCGGAATTAAGGAACAGGACATATTCGCCGCGTGCCGCTTCGACGCCGCGATTCATCGCGTCGTACAGGCCATGGTCCGGTTCACTGATCAGGCGCGTGCGCGGAGCGTTGGCGATCAAGTCCTGAATAAATTCGACCGTCCCGTCCGACGATGCTCCGTCCTGAATGATGTGCTCGGAACGGTCGCAATTCTGCCGCGCCATGCATTCGATGACGCGACGAAACGTGTCCTGACGCCCTTGGGACAGCAGGTTCCAAGTTGCCGTGATCACCGAGATCAGCGGCGAGTCACCGGTATCAGGCGGTGCGCTCATAGATCTCGGCAATGCGGGTTACGGCGGCCTCGGGGCTCAGCTCTTCGCTTTCGCCGGTGCGGCGGTTGGTCAGCTCGACCACTCCGTTCTTCAGCCCGCGCGGGCCAACGGTGATGCGCCAGGGCAGGCCGATCAGGTCCATCGTAGCGAACTTGCCACCTGCCCGCTCGTTGCGGTCGTCATAGAGCGGCTCGAGTCCCAGCACGGTCAGCGCCTTGTAGATCTTGTCACAGGCTGCGTCGGCCTCGTCATCGCCCTGTTTCAGGTTGACGATGCCGCAGTGGAACGGGGTCACGCCCTCGGGCCAGATGATGCCCTTGTCGTCGTGGCTAGCTTCGATAATCGCGCCGATCAGGCGGCTGACGCCGATGCCGTGGCTGCCCATGTGCACCGGAACCTGCTTGCCGTCGGGACCTTGCACGGTGGCGCCCATCGGCTCGGAATACTTGGTGCCGAAATAGAAGATCTGCCCCACTTCGATGCCACGCGCGCTGCGGCGGCGTTCCTCGGGCACCTGCTGGAACAGGGCCTCGTCATGGGTCTCGTCCGTGCGGGCATAGAGCGAGGTGAACTCCTCCATGATCGCCTGACACTGAGCCTTGTCGTCATAGTCGATTTCGCGCTCGCCAAGACGGATGTCGGTGACCGCGCTGTCATAGAACACCTCGGATTCGCCGGTATCGGCCAGCACCAGGAATTCATGCGTGTCGTCACCGCCAATCGGGCCGCTGTCTGCACGCATCGGGATCGCCTGCAGGCCCATGCGTTCGTAGGTGCGCAGATAGCTGACCAGGTGGCGGTTGTAGGCGTGGAGCGCGTCCTCTTTCGTCAGGTCGAAATTGTAGCCGTCCTTCATGTAGAACTCGCGGCCGCGCATCACGCCGAAACGGGGGCGGATCTCGTCGCGGAACTTCCACTGGATCTGGTAGAGCGTCAGCGGCAGGTCCTTGTAGCTGTTGACATGACCGCGGAAGATGTCGGTGACCAGTTCCTCGGCCGTGGGCGTATAGAGCATGTCGCGGCCGTGCCGGTCCTTCATGCGCAGCATTTCCTGGCCGTAGTCATCATAACGCCCGGATTCGCGCCACAGGTCGGCCGATTGCAGGATCGGCATCTGGATCGGGATGTGCCCGGCGCGGATCTGCTCCTCGTGCACGATGTTTTCCAGCTTGCGCAGCACCTTGAAGCCAAGCGGCAGCCACGAATAGATCCCGGCGGCGGCCTGCTTGATCATCCCGGCGCGCAGCATCAGCCGGTGGCTGACGATCTGGGCTTCGGCGGGGTTCTCTTTGAGAACGGGCAGAAAATAACGGCTGAGGCGCATGTTTTTACCTTGCAGGTGAGAATTCCACGGACACGTGATTATGCGAAAGCCCCGCCGGGGGCAATCGGACAATGACCCAATCGCCGGTTCGTGGCCAGGCGGCTGTGCCTTTGATCAAACCACGACGAAACCGGTGCACCGCTTGTCCGCCACGCCAAAATCCCGTCTCATGAAGCGCTTGCATCACAAGGTTGCATCGTCCAAGAACAACCACAGGCCTGCAGACAGGAGACCATGATGGCGTTGCCGGTTCGGGACCAGCTGAAATTTTGGGGCGTGGCCGCGGCCGTTTTCGTGTTGGTGCTTTGGCTGCTGGGAGATGTCCTGCTGCCTTTCGTCATCGGCGGCGCGATCGCCTATTTCCTCGACCCCCTGGCCGATCGGCTAGAGCGCCTGGGTCTGTCGCGTGCGGCGGCGACCGCAACGATCACGATTATCGGCGTGCTGACCTTTCTTCTGATAATCCTGATGGTGGTTCCGGCGCTGATCACGCAACTGGCCGATCTGGTCGAAACCCTGCCCACCCTGTTCCAACAACTACGCACCTTTGTCGAACAGCGGTTTCCCGCGCTTCTGGACAGTGAGTCAAACACGCATCAATTCCTGATGTCGCTGAGCGAAACCCTCAAGGCAAAGTCCGGCGACATCCTCGAAACGGTCGTCGCCTCGGTGGGATCGGCCGTGAACGTGGTACTGTTGTTGGTGATCGTGCCCGTGGTGGCGGTGTATTTGCTGCTGGACTGGGATCACATGATTGCCCGCATCAACCAGCTTCTGCCCCGTGACCATGCGCCGACCATCCGCCGTCTGGCCTCGGAAATCGACGCGGTGCTGGCGTCTTTCGTGCGCGGAATGGGGTCGGTCTGCCTGATCCTGGGCACCTACTATGCGGTAGCGCTGATGATCGTAGGCCTGCAGTTCGGCCTGATCGTGGGTTTCATCGCGGGGCTGGTCACCTTCATTCCCTATCTGGGCGCCCTGATCGGCGGAACGCTGGCCATCGGCCTGGCGCTGTTCCAGTTCTGGGGCGACTGGGCATCGATCGGCCTGGTGGCCGGGATCTTCGCCATCGGCCAGGTGGTCGAGGGCAATTTACTGACCCCCAAGCTGGTGGGCAGCTCGGTCGGGTTGCACCCGGTGTGGCTGCTGCTGGCCCTGTCGGTCTTCGGATCGCTGTTCGGATTCGTGGGCATGTTGATCGCGGTTCCGGTCGCGGCGTCGCTGGGCGTGCTTGCACGTTTCGCCACTTCGCAATATCTGGCAGGCCGCCTCTACCGGGGGCATGACGAGCTGGACCGGGAAAGCGAGTAAATGGCCAGACAACTGAGTTTCGATCTTCCAGCCAAGACCGCGCTGGGACGCGAGGATTTTTTTGTATCACCGGCCAATGCGCTGGCGGTGGCTATGATCTCGGCCAATTCATGGCCAGGCAACAAGCTGGTCCTGTCCGGCCCAGCCGGGTCCGGCAAAACCCATTTGGCCCATGTCTGGGCGGCCGAAACCGGGGGGCGGATCGTGTCGGCGGCAGACCTGCGCCATGATTTGGTGCCCGCCCTGGCGCGGTCGCCGGTCGCGGTCGAGGACGTGCCGATGATCGCGGGCGACATCGAACAGCAGAAAACCTTGTTTCACCTGCACAACCTTGTTCTGGCGGAAGGGCATTCGCTGCTGATGACCGGACGGTTGGCGCCCAGGTTCTGGGAACTGCCCCTGGCCGATCTGCAAAGCCGGGTCGAGGGCGCGCATCACGTGGCCCTGGACCCGCCCGACGATGCGCTGCTGGGCGCGGTTCTGGCCAAGCTGTTCGTGGACCGGCAACTGAACCCCGGCCCCGAGGTGATCGCCTATCTGGTCAAGCACATGGACCGCCGGTTCGAGACCGCCGCCGAGGTCGTGGCCCAACTGGATCACGTCGCGTTGATGGAAAAGCGCGAAATCACCCGGGCACTGGCCGTCCGCGTGCTGAACAAGGACGTCGACGAAACCATCACCGGTGATTGACCGTTTGGGTCTGATTTCGCATCCTGCGCAGGAAGGGACCCCGGGGAAGAACATGGAACAGATTGCAGCCAGGATTCCGGATTGGGGATCATTCGGGAGACCATTGTTCGACGACCCGGGGATTCGCGACCTGTCGCGGGTCGGAGTGGTCGATGTCGGGTCGAACTCGGTGCGGATGGTGATCTTTGACGGCGCGGCGCGCTCGCCGGCCTACTTTTACAACGAAAAGGTGATGTGCGAACTGGGCGCCGGGCTGTCGGAAACCGGGCGATTGAACCCGCGCGGGCGTGAACGTGCGTTGGCCGCCCTGCGCCGGTTCGAACACCTTTCGCGCGATCTGGACCTACCCGGCCTTCATGTGGTGGCCACCGCCGCCGTGCGCGAGGCCGAGGACGGCCCCGATTTCTGCGACCAGGTCTGGGCCGAGACTGGCCTGCACGTATCGGTCATCGACGGCGAGGAGGAGGCCCGGCTGTCCGCTCAGGGCGTGCTGCTGGGCTGGCCCGGCGCCTACGGGCTGATCTGCGACATCGGTGGCGCCTCTATGGAACTGGCCGAGATCGGCGGCAACTCTGTCGGGCGCTGCGTGACCTCGCCCTTGGGGCCGCTGAAGCTGCGCGATATCAAGGGCGGGCGACGGGCGCGCAAGGCACATATCAAGGAAACCATGGAGGCCCTGCGTGACAAGCTGGGGCCGCAGCGCGACCGGCTGTTCCTTGTGGGGGGCAGTTGGCGGGCCTTCGCTCGGCTGGACATGCTGCGCCGTGGCTATCCGCTGAACGTGCTGCATGAATACCGCATGACCACCAAGCAGGTTCGCGAGACGATCAAGTTCATCGAAAAAAACGACGCCGAAAAGCTGCGGTCGCGGGCCGGGGTGTCGGCCTCGCGCATGGCGCTGGTTCCCTATGCGATGGATGTGCTGTCGCGCCTAATCCGCACCTTCAAACCCAAGGACATCGCCATCTCGAGCTATGGCATACGCGAAGGGCTTCTGTATGAACAGATGCCCCAAATCCTGCGCGACCGAGACCCGCTGATCGAGGCCTGCCGGTTTTCCGAGCAGAAGGACGCCCGACTGCCGGGGTTCGGCCGCCACCTGTTCGATTTCGTGATGCCGCTGTTCCGGTCGGCGCCACAATCCCGAATCCGATTGATCAAGGCCGCCTGTCTACTGCATGACGTCAGCTGGCGCGCCCACCCTGATTACCGGGCCGAGGTCTGCTTTGACAACGTGACCCGTGCCAATCTTGGCGGGCTGAAACATTCCGAACGGGTCTTCATCGGTCTGGCGCTGCAACACAGATACCGCAACAAACGCCACGGCAACCGGTTCGCGCCGCTCTATGAGCTGCTCGACGAGAAAGACCAGCAACAGGCCGAGATTCTGGGCAAGGCCATGCGGTTCGGGGCAATGCTGTGGATGCAGAATGACGCTGCCATCGGCAAGCTACGGTTCTACCCAAAGAAACGCGAGCTTGAACTGTATCTGCCCGGTTCGCTCAGCCCGCTGTTCAACGAGGTCGCCGAGGCACGGTTCAACTCGCTGGCCGATGCGTTGAAATCCGAACCGCGCGTCATCATCCAGAAATGACCCGGGCGGTCAGATATCCGTGACGTCTTCGCCCTCGGGTCGGTCTTCTTCAGCCTCGGGTGCGGGGCTTTCCGGCAAAGGCGGCTCGGGCTTCTTGCGGATGATGATGTCGCCATTGGGCAGCATCACGGGCGCCTCATAGGCGCTCCAATCCTGAACCTGCGCCGCCAGTTCGGCCAGCGCCGGGCCCATCTCCTGCAGGAAGGACTGCATCGCCGGGCCGAACTGGTCAGCCAGATCGCGCAGATCCTCCAGCGCCGGTTCCAGTTCCCGGCGCAACCCCTCAAAGAACAATTCGGCCCCCTGCTCCATCAGGGATTTGCCTTGAGGCTCCTGCGCGGCGGCAGGCAGGGCAGCCAAAGCGAGCGAAACGGTCAGAACAAGATGCTTCATGCGTCCAAGATAAGGGGCGGACGATCAGGTTGAAAGGGCTAGAGATCGATATCCAGAGTGACCGGAAAATGGTCGGACGCGGTGACCAATGCTTCGCGCAATTCGGGAACGCTCCAGCAATGCTCGTCCCGCAACGGATGCCAGATGCGCCAGACCGGGCGGCGTGCCTTCAGATCGGGGCTGACCATGATGTAGTCCAGCAGCGCCTCGAGATATTGGCCCTCTTCAGGCCGCGGAAAGCGGGCGGTCGACGGGATCCACCCCGGTCGGGGCCGGCAGGCTTGGGCCGCGTGGGGGTCAAACAGGCCGGCTTGCAACAGGATCTCGACCGAGGATCGCCCGAATAGGTTTTCGAACTCGTCCAGCCCCGGCCCATCATTCAGATCGCCCAGCAGAACCACCGGTTCGTGCGCAGCCAGATGCGCCTTGACCCGATGCGACAGCCACACCGCCTGGGCCAACTGCTTGCGTCGATTGGCAATCGAAATCCGCATCGCCTGCTCGGGCGTGTCCGCCCCATGCGGCGCCTTGGATTTCAGATGCGCGCCGATCATCCGAAACTCGAGCCCGTCCGCCGTTTTGACGGCCAGTTCCACCGGTGGTTTCGAAAACCGGACGATGTCTTCGGTCGCGTCGATATCCAGGTCGATGCGAAATTCACCGTCAAACCGGGGCGCGTCGCCGGCGAACCCGTCCGTCTCGCGGTCTCCGATCGGGTCGTGACGGGCGCTGAGCTTGTCCGGGTCGTACATCAGGGCAAGCTCCTGATGGGTGTCATTCGGGAAACCCATCACCGCCTGCGAGGTGCGCAGGCCAAACACCTCGGCAAATTCCTGCAGGGCGCGCACGGTGTTTTGGCTGCTGCCGGTATTGGGCGCTTCTACGATCAGGATGGCGTCCGCGTCGATCGCGGTCAGAACCGTCGCGATGGCCTCGACCTGCTGTGCCTTGGTGACGTTGCGCCGCCCCGACCAGCTATCATCGACGACCAGCTTGTCGTGGCGATCGAACAGGTTGGCGAACCATTCGATATTATAGGTCGCCAGCCGCATCGCTCAGGCCCGCGCGCCGTTGATTTCGTCCCAGGCGCGGTTGATGTCGATCATCTTCTTCTCGGCCAGACGGATCGCTTCTTCCGGCACACCGCGCGCCATCATGGCGTCGGGATGGGTGTCCCTCACCAGCTTGCGCCAGACCTTGCGGATTTCCGGCAACGGCATATCCGGGGTGACGCCCAGAACCGTATAGGGATCCTTGGGCGCATCGGGCACGAACCTGGCCCGCAGCGCCTTGAACTGCGCCTCGGACTGGCCGAAGATCTGGGCCACATCCTCAAGAAACCGGTTTTCGTTGGGGTGATAAAACCCGTCGGCCATGGCTATGTGGAACAACCCTTCCATCAGGTCGCACAAGGTCGTGCTGTCCTCGGAGAACATCCGAGCTATCTTGCTGGCATATTCCTGATAGCCGGCCACGTCCTGACGGGCTAGGTTGAAGACGCGGGCGGCGCCGGCTTCCTCCTCGGGCGGAATGCGGAATACCTCGCGGAAGGCCGTCACCTCGTCGCGCGTCACCTGACCGTCGGCCTTGGCCATCTTCGCCCCCAGCGCGATCACGGCGATGGCGAAGGCCACGGACTTTTCGGGAGGCGTGCGCAGCTTTTCGAAAACCGTTGCCAGGCTTTCGCCCTTGGCCAGCGCGCTCAGCGCTTCGGATATGCGGGACCAGATCGACATGGGCGCACCCTAACGCGCCCAAACCGGACTGTCAGGTGCGACCAATCATTTCGGACGAAGAATTTTCTGCATCAGCACAAGATCCAGCCATCGGCCCCATTTGAACCCCACCTCGGGCATGCGCCCGACCTGCGTGAACCCCAAAGCCGAATGAAAGGAAACCGCCGCGGGATTCTCGGCCGAGATCCCCGCAACCAGAACATGAACCCCATCCGCCCGCGCGACCCGCTCCAGAGCCTCCATCAATCTTCGACCGCCCCCCTGCCCCTGCCCCTGCGGGTCCAACATGATCGTGTGTTCACGCGTGGCGTCATAGCCGGGACCGGTGCGAAACCGGCCATAGGTGGCAAACCCGACCACTTGGTTCCGCCATTCGGCAACCTGGAACGCCGGCCCTCGCGCGGCGATGTCCTCGGCAATACTGGCCGGGCTGCGCTCTTCGGTCGTAAAGGTCGCCAGGGTGTCCCGAACCACCTGATTGGTGATCGCCGCGATCGCCACCGCATCCCGGGTCCGAGCCGGTCGGACGATCATTCCAGCACACGCACACCGTGGGGTGTATCGAACTCGGCCCGCAACGCGACCGGCCCGGTGTCGAACACAACCCGATCAAGCTGACCTAGCAATCGCGCCATCGTCAGCGCGTCCGGATGAAAAACGACCAATCGTCGAAGATGGCATCCACTGGCTTGCAGCATCCCCGCCGGGTGCAGATCGCCCTGCCAATGGATCAGCGCCGGGAACAGATTGTCAAATGGCAACCGGCCCGACTCTGGAACGGCCATCTTCCACCGCAAGGCGCCCCGTTCAAGGTCATGGACCTGCCCCACATCAACCGAAAACGCATCCAGATCGGCCTGCAAATCGGAAACCCGACAGATCCAGTTGCTCAGCTTGGGCGGCCCTGCGAACCGATCCAGATCAAACCAACGCGGCCGCCCGGGATCGGGGGCCTGCGGGTCAATCGCAATCGCCTCAAGATAAAGGCCTTCGTCCAACCCAAGCAGATAGTTGTGCGTGCCGAAGGCCGCGTGCTTGCCGCCCGGCGCCATCTGCACGCCCAGCGCTTGCTCCACATGGGCCACGGCCTCCTCCAGCGTCGCAGCGGCCACCGCAAGATGATCCAGTTCCATGACCGAGCCTCCACCTCCCAGCCCCTACCTCATGCCCCCTGATATCACGAAACACCAGGCCCACACACTTCATCTGGCCCTAAATATCCTCGGGGGTGAATGCACGAAGCCGCAGGCATCGTGCAGAGGGGGCAGACAGCCCCCCTTGCACCTGGGATCAGCCGCGGGCCTCGCGGATCAGGCGCAAGATGTCCTGCGCCGCCTCGGGAATGTTGGTCCCCGGACCGAAGATCGCCTTGACCCCATGATCATACAGAAACTGATAATCCTGCTGGGGGATGACACCACCGCAGATAACGATGATATCCTCGGCGCCAGCCTTCTTCAGTTCTTCCACCAATTGCGGCGCCAGTGTCTTGTGACCTGCCGCCTGGCTGGAAATTCCAACCACATGCACGTCGTTGTCGATCGCGTCCTGCGCGGCCTCGGCCGGGGTCTGGAACAGCGGACCGACGTCCACGTCGAAACCGATATCGGCGAACGCGGTGGCGATCACCTTGGCCCCGCGGTCGTGACCGTCCTGGCCCATCTTGACCACCAGAAGACGCGGGCGGCGGCCCTCTTCCTCGGCAAATTCCTCGATCGATTTCTGGATGGCGGCAAAGCCCTCGTCACCTTCGTAAGCTGCGCCATAGACACCAGCCAGCGTTTTCACTTCGGCCCGATGACGGCCGAATTCCTTTTCCATTGCCATGCTGATCTCTCCTACGGTTGCGCGGGCACGCGCGGCCTCGACGGCAGCTTCCAGCAGGTTGCCCCCCTCTTTCGCGCGCCGGGTTAGTTCGTCCAACGCGGCCTGACAGGCGGCCTCGTCCCGGGTCGCGCGGATGCGTTCCAGCCGGGCGATCTGCGCCTCGCGAACGGCCTGGTTGTCGACCTCGAGGATCTCGATCGGGTCTTCCTTTTCCTTGCGATACTTATTGACGCCGACGATCACCTCTTCGCCGCGGTCGATCATCGCCTGGCGGCGCGCGGCGCTTTCCTCGATCCGCAGCTTGGGCATGCCGCTGGCCACCGCCTTGGTCATGCCGCCCATCTCCTCGACTTCTTCCATCAGGGCCCAGGCCTTTTCGATCAATTCGTTGGTCAGGCTTTCGACGTAATAGGACCCGGCCAGCGGATCGACCACGTTGGTGATGCCCGTCTCTTCCTGCAGGATCAGCTGGGTGTTGCGGGCGATCCGGGCCGAGAAATCGGTGGGCAGCGCAATCGCCTCGTCCAGCGCGTTGGTGTGCAGCGACTGGGTGCCGCCCAGAACCGCGCTCAGCGCCTCATAGGCCGTGCGGATCACGTTGTTGTAGGGGTCCTGCTCCTGCAGCGACACGCCCGAGGTCTGGCAGTGGGTGCGCAGCATCTTCGAGCGTTCGTTCTTGGCCCCGAACTCGGTCATGACTCGGTGCCACAGGGTGCGCGCAGCGCGCAGCTTGGCGATTTCCATGAAGAAATCCATGCCGATGGCAAAGAAGAACGACAGGCGGCCTGCGAACTTGTCCACGTCCATGCCCGCGTCGATGGCCGCGCGGACATATTCGCGCCCGTCGGCCAGGGTATAGGCCAGCTCCTGCACCAGGTTCGCCCCGGCCTCTTGCATGTGGTAACCCGAGATCGAGATCGAGTTGAACTTAGGCATCTCGTTCGAGGTGTATTCGATAATGTCCGAGATGATCCGCATCGAGGGCTCGGGCGGATAGATATAGGTGTTGCGGACCATGAACTCCTTCAGAATGTCGTTCTGAATGGTGCCCGCGAGGACCGATTTGTCATGGCCCTGCTCTTCTCCGGTGACGATGAAATTGGCCAGGATCGGGATCACCGCGCCGTTCATCGTCATCGAGACCGAGACCTGATCCAGCGGGATACCATCGAACAGGATCTTCATGTCCTCGACGCTGTCGATGGCGACACCGGCCTTGCCCACGTCACCCACCACGCGCGGGTGGTCGCTGTCATAGCCGCGGTGCGTGGCCAAGTCGAAGGCCACCGACACGCCCTGCTGACCGGCCGCGAGGTTGCGGCGGTAGAAGGCATTCGATTCTTCGGCCGTCGAGAAGCCGGCATACTGGCGGATGGTCCACGGGCGGCCTGCATACATCGTCGCCCGCACCCCTCGGGTGAAAGGCGCGAACCCCGGCAAAGAATGCATGTGCGGCAGGTCGGCGGTGTCGTCCTGCGTGTACAGCGGCTTGACAGCGATCCCTTCCAGCGTTGTCTTGGTCAGGTCCTCGACGGGGCGCCCCCGCAGTTCCTTTTCGGCCAGCGCGCGCCAGTCCTTCATATCGGTCATGTCGATATCCTCTGTTCCAATCCTGTTTGCGCGGGCGCGGTCCCGCGATCATGTGTTCCCGTGTGGGTTATCAATTCGGCAAGGCCGTCGGCGCCCGAGGCCAGCCAGGCGAGATCGTCGGCATAGTCGATGCACAGCTTCATGGCCTGCTGGGCGTTCAGCCCATGCCCGGCCGGCCGGGATGTGCCGTTGAGCGCAAAGCGCCGGCCCGTGTCCGGCACGGACAGACCGGTCAGAACCTCAAGCTGTGCGTGCTGTTGCCCGCAGAACTCCTCGAAGGGCAAAACCAGAAAAGGAATGCCCGGGAACGCACGGCTCAAATCCGCGATGACATTGCGCCAACTCCGTTTGCCGTTTGCGATGCGTTGCCAGCGCTCGGGTTCTATCGATGTGTTCTTGCGGCTGAGCAAATAATCCGCAGCCGACGCCCAGTACATGTCCAGCGACCTGATGTTCAGCGCAATCTTCGAAACCCGTCCGCCAAAGGCCTGGGCCAGAAGCTGCCCCCGCTCCAGTACGTTTGGATACAGCGAGGCGTAGGCGAAGTTCCGAACCATGGAACCGACAAAGTTCTCCTGGCTGATCAGAACCTGCCGAGCGCCCTGGCGTCTGCATGCATCCAACTCCTGGTGCAAACCCGCGCAGATGTCGGGCGTCAGTTTGTCGAGACTGTTGAGACCATTGGACTGCGTGCGTTCAGGCCCCCAGTACACTAGCCCCTGGTTCTCCAGTCCCTGGGCATGTGCGGCCATGAAACCTTGAAAACTCGTCGTGGCGCACCGATGCGCACCGCAGTGCAGAATCACTTCCATGCCAACACCCCGCCACCAGGAAACTCCACCCGGTTGGATTGGTGCCTGCCGCGATCACGCAATCGTTGCGCTGCTGCGCATGCTTTTTTGATGCCCAAAGTCATTTCGTCGGTCGCATTCGCCGGGACAAAGGCTATATTCAGGATGACGGGAGACGCAATGACACGCTTGATTACCTTGGTTTTTTCAGCACTTTTGCCCCTCGCCGCCTGGGCGGCGGACGGCGCGGCCGCGGAAGAAGACGCCTTCATCCGCCCCGCCGGCGACAGTGAGCTGAGCGAGTTTCTCTGGACCCACCGGCCCATCGTGGTGTTTGCAGACACCCCGGCCGATCCGCGATTCCAACAGCAGATCGAGATGTTGAAGGACGGCGAAGACATGATGCGCGAACGTGACGTCGTCGTTCTGACCGACACCGACCCTTCAGCGCGATCCCCAATCCGGACGCAACTGCGCCCGCGCGGGTTCGCGATGGTCTTCGTCGACAAGGACGGGGTGGTGAAACTGCGCAAACCCACGCCGTGGAGCGTGCGCGAGATCAGCCGGTCCATCGACAAGACCCCCCTGCGCGAGCGCGAAGTCCGCGAACGGCGCGAGGGGCGCTGACGACTCAGACCCGCCCGGCAGAGGGGGTCTGCCACGCCCGCACCATCCGCACTGACGGTGCAGATGGCGGCAAAACGGGCAAAACCCACATTCTCCGGGCAAGCGCTCATGGACGTTATTCGAACTCCATGATCACGTCATCGACGGCCAGGCTGTCGCCCGGACCGGCGTTGATCTTGGACACCACCCCCTTGCGCTCGGCGCGCAGGATGTTCTCCATCTTCATCGCCTCGACCGTGCACAGCGCCTGACCTTCCTGCACCTCTTGCCCGACCTCGACATCGATCTTCACGATCAGGCCCGGCATCGGGCACAGCAGCATTTTCGAGGTGTCTGGCGGCAGTTTCTCGGGCATCAGCTTGGCCAGTTCGGCAGCGCGCGGCCGGCGCACATGCACCTTCAGGTCCGCCCCCCGGTTGCGGATACGGAACCCGCCCGAGATCTTGCCGACCTTCAGCACAAGTGGGCTGCCGTCCACGTCAAGAACCGCCAGCTGGTCACCGGGTGTCCAGTCCGAGCTGACGCGCAGGGCGGCGCCGTCCTCGAACTTGACCGTAGCACCGTCGCGGTCTGCATTCACCTGCACGGCATATTCCTGCCCCTGCAGCGTGACCACCCAGCGCTTGCCGACCTTGCGTTCGTGGTTGTCCATCCGACCCGAAACGCGAGTGCGGCGGATCTCGGCCACCCGGTGCATCGCTGCGCACGAGGCCGCGATTCGGCGCAGGTCGCCTTCGGGCAGTTCGACACCGTTGAACCCATCGGGGTATTCCTCGGCGATGAAAGCGGTGGTCATGTCACCACTGACGAATTTGGGGTGATCCATCACCGCCGACAGGAACGGCAGGTTGTGGCCGATGCCTTCAACCTCGAAACTGTCCAGTGCCACGCGCATCGCCTCGATCGCCTGCTCACGGGTCGGCGCCCAGGTGCACAGCTTGGCGATCATCGGGTCATAATACATGCTGATCTCGCCGCCCTCAAAGACGCCGGTATCGTTGCGCACGGCTGTCTCGCCACTGGGCGCATCGCCCTGCCATTTTCCATTTTCCAGCAGCGGGCCCGCGGCCACCTCCTGCGGCGGACGATAGCGGGTCAGCCGCCCGATCGAGGGCAGGAAGTTGCGATAGGGATCCTCGGCATACAGCCGGTTCTCGATCGCCCAGCCGGTCAGCTTGACGTCGTCCTGGGTGATCGACAGCGGCTCGCCCGCGGCGACGCGGATCATCTGTTCGACCAGATCGACACCGGTGATCAGCTCGGTCACCGGGTGCTCGACCTGCAGGCGGGTGTTCATTTCCAGGAAGTAGAAATTCTTGTCGCCATCCACGATGAACTCTACCGTGCCCGCGCTGGCATAGCCCACGGCCTTGGCCAGCGCCACGGCCTGTTCGCCCATCGCACGGCGGGTCGCCTCGTCCAGGAAGGGCGACGGGGCCTCTTCCACCACTTTTTGGTTGCGACGCTGGATCGAGCATTCACGCTCACCCAGATAAATGCCGTTGCCGTGCGTGTCGCAGAGAACTTGAATTTCGATGTGGCGCGGTTGCGTCACGAATTTCTCGATGAAGATCCGGTCATCGCCAAACGAGCTTGCGGCCTCGTTCTTGGACGACTGGAAGCCTTCGCGCGCCTCGTCGTCGTTCCAGGCGATGCGCATGCCCTTGCCGCCGCCGCCGGCGCTGGCCTTGATCATCACCGGATAGCCGATCTGCTGGCTGATCTTCACCGCCTCGTCCGCATCCTCGATCAGGCCCATGTATCCGGGAACGGTGCTGACATCGGCCTCCTGCGCGATCTTCTTCGAGGTGATCTTGTCACCCATCGCCTCGATCGCCCCTTTCGGAGGGCCCACGAACACGACGCCTTCGGCCTCGAGCGCCTCGGCGAATTTCGCGTTTTCGGACAGGAAGCCATAGCCGGGGTGAACCGCCTGCGCGCCGGTCTGGCGGATTGCGTCCATCACCTTGTCGATCACGATATAGGACTGGTTCGCCGGCGGGGGGCCGATGTGAACCGCCTCGTCGGCCATTTCCACATGCAACGCGTGCTTGTCGGCATCCGAGTAGATGGCGACAGTGCCGATTCCCATTTTCCGAGCGGTCTTGATGACCCGGCAGGCAATCTCGCCTCGGTTGGCGATCAGGATCTTGTTGAACATGGAACGTCCTCTGTCTTTGTGTTCTGGACAAACGAAAACGCCGTTGCCGGGCTGATGCCCCGCAACGGCGTGCCGTCAAATGGTGGACGGGACGGCGCGCGCCCCGCAATGAAGGTTTCAGTAACAGTTGTTCTGGGTTTTGCAGTACAGCACATTACCCGCCGCGCCGACCGCGGCCCCGACGATCGGGTCCGCGCTGACGACGGCGGCGCCGATGGCCCCGACTCCGCCACCCAGGATCGCCTGTTCTCCGATTGTTTCACCGCAGGCGGTGATGCCGGCGCATGCCGCCAACGCAAGAATGACTCGTGAAGCTCGCATTCGATCTGCCCCTTTTGGTTTCTTGACGAACTGCCGTTCAGTTGCCCGAAACCGGGCCTGCTATTCAATATCAGACTTGCCCCGCAGGGATCCTGCGCAGGATTTTGCCGCGAAGGGCGCGCCGGTGACGAGGAGAAGACCGCGGACAGGTCGAACTGGGAAGGATCGGCCTGCCCGCGGAAGGAAGGGGTACGGAATAGTAGGTGCTTGTGCGACGCAGGCAAAGTCGAGCCGCACGGCCCCGTAATTGTGCATTGGACAATTCCGATCACCAAGCGATCATTGTTTCCAATTTCATTTCCGGCTGAAACCTGCCCATCCGCTGCGCAGGGGCGCGATTTTGCGCCGAATGGACTGCGTCCGCGCTGCAGGATCACGGCGCGCGCATCGGCTCCGGGCAGACAGTCCAAGGCCAACCCGCGCGTATGGTCCCGGGTCAGATATGTGGCACCCCGATCCACTAGCTAGGACGCTCCGTCGAAGATGTCGGGAAATGACTGCCGCGCAACATCGACATCTATTTTCAACAACGCGTCATAACTGGCAGGATCAAACGGATCTTCGGCCGGAACGACTTCGCGGCCGAACAGCCAGCTCAGGCGACCGGCATCCAGATTGCCGCGCTCGAACGGCTGATCCCCGAAATGCTCCCACAGGGCCTCCATGAAAGCCGCGTCGGCGCGACGATCGGCCGGTTTGCGATCACGGAACCGCTCGCGCCGCGTTAGGGGCGTAACCCCCTTGGGGTTTGCGCGCCGAATCGTGAACTGGAAATCGGTGCCGGGCAACCGGCCGGGAAAACCGCGGTGTTTCAACATGGCGGCACCTGGGCCGCGGTCAAGCGAATCCGGTGCGGGCGTCCACATCGGGAAGAATGGGTCATGGGCAACTCCAAAGCCGCAAGAGTGCAAAGTTGGGCTCGACGCAGATGAATCGGGTGAGTCATGGTCAAAGCTCCTCCCAGATACAGGTGGATCGTTCCAACCGGTAGGCTTCGAAAAACTGGGTTGCGTCCGGGGCGACATCCCCGAACTGAATCGGCCTGTCGGACAACGAAATCACAACCCGCGCAGGTTGCAAATCGTGATGCGCGACATAGGGAACGACCAGCGTCTGGCACAGGTGCAGCATGTCCTTGGCGGCCACGTCATAGCCGATGCGCCCCACCTCGCCCCCAATCTTGGGTGCGATGAACCGGAACCGAAGCCACAGCTCGCCTGGGTTGTTGTCCAGCAGGACTTCACTCAACTCGACCGGTTGCCCCGACGGTACGGGCAGCTGGTTGCCCGGCTGCGCCTGAACGGGGCCGTCCAACCCCCAAAGCAGAACGAAAAGAGCGCGACCTCGGACCCGCTGTGGGCGGGCTCCTCCTTCCGAGGTCGCGTGCGCAAGGCAGCCTGCCTGCGCGGTTCTGTTTCGGGTCGGGCGGATCATGATATGGTTTTGCGGTGTCGGTCAATCCTGAATGTCTGGCGGACAAGGGGCTTGCGCCCCGCAACCTACAACGGAATGTTGTCGTGTTTTTTCCACGGGTTTTTCAGCTGCTTGTTGCGCAGGCTGGCAAAGGCCCGTGACACCCGACGGCGGGTCGAATGCGGCATGATCACCTCGTCAATGAAGCCACGCTCGGCCGCCACGAAAGGATTGGCAAAGCGATCCTCGTAATCCTTGGTGTGCTGCGCGATCTTTTCTGGGTCGCCCAGATCGGCGCGGTGAATGATTTCGGTGGCGCCCTTGGCCCCCATCACCGCGATCTCGGCGGTGGGCCACGCATAGTTGAAGTCGCCACGCAGGTGTTTCGACGCCATCACGTCGTAGGCACCTCCATAGGCCTTGCGGGTGATCACGGTCACTTTGGGAACGGTCGCCTCGCCATAAGCAAACAGCAGCTTGGCGCCATGCTTGATGACCCCGCCATATTCCTGGCTGGTGCCGGGCAAAAAGCCCGGAACGTCGACGAAGGTCAGGATCGGGATCTCGAAACAGTCGCAGAAGCGCACGAATCGCGCGGCCTTGCGGCTGCTGTCGATGTCCAGACAGCCGGCCAGCACCATCGGCTGGTTGGCCACCACGCCCACGGTCTGCCCCTCAAGCCGGATGAAGCCGGTGATGATGTTCTTGGCGAAATCCTCCTGGATTTCGTAGAAATCGCCCTCGTCCGCCACTTTGACGATCAGTTCCTTCATGTCATAGGGCGTGTTGGGATTTTCCGGCACCAAGGTGTCCAACGACATCTCGACGCGGTCCGGCTCGTCGAAGAAGGGGCGAACCGGGGGCTTGTCGCGGTTGTTCAGCGGCAGGAAGTCCACCAGACGGCGCACCTCGGCCAGCGCCTCGACATCGTTCTCGAAAGCGCCGTCGGCCACGCTGGACTTCTTGGTGTGCGTCGACGCACCGCCCAATTCCTCGGCGGTGACGACCTCGTTGGTGACAGTTTTCACCACGTCGGGGCCGGTCACGAACATGTACGAGGTGTCCTTGACCATGAAGATGAAGTCGGTCATCGCCGGGCTGTAGACCGCGCCACCGGCGCAGGGCCCCATGATCACCGAGATCTGCGGCACTACGCCAGAGGCCATGATATTGCGCTGGAACACCTCGGCATAGCCCGCCAGCGAGGCGACACCTTCCTGGATTCGCGCTCCGCCCGAGTCGTTGATGCCGATCACCGGCGCGCCGTTCTGCATCGCCATATCCATGATCTTGCAGATCTTCTGCGCATGCGTTTCCGACAGAGACCCGCCGAACACGGTAAAGTCCTGGCTGAACACATAGACCATGCGGCCATTGATCGTACCCCAGCCGGTGACGACGCCATCTCCGGCAGGTTTTTGTTTTTCCATACCGAAATCGGTGCAGCGGTGGGTCACGAACATGTCGAATTCCTCAAAGCTGCCTTCGTCCAGCAGCAGCTCGATCCGTTCGCGTGCCGTCAGCTTGCCGCGGGCATGCTGCGCGTCGATCCGCTTCTGCCCCCCTCCCAGGCGCGCGTTCTCGCGGCGGTTTTCCAGCTCGGCCAGGATATCCTTCATCTCGATCGTCCCCTGTGAATTTTGCAGGGACAATATAGACAGCTCTGCGTCACCCAAAGCCCTTTTCGGCAAATTTGCAAACCATTGACAATGCGTGGCAACTAAATTGCAAATTGGCTAACCTCACCAGTGCGGCATGGCCTTTGCGCGACCTTCGATCTAAGAGTGAACCATGCAGTTCAGATCTACCTCCGCTGATCGTTCCCCTCCGACACTTGCGACACTGGTCCTGCTGTCCGGCCTTAGTGCGCTCAGCATGAACCTTTTCCTGCCCAGCCTGCCCTTCATGGCAGAGTATTTCCGGGCGGACTACAAGATCATGCAGTTGTCGATCGCGCTGTACCTGCTGGTCAATGCGGTGCTGCAGATCGTGATCGGACCGATCGCGGACAAGGCCGGTCGGCGGCCGGTGCTGCTGTGGGGGTTGGCGCTGTTTCTGCTGGCGACGCTTGGGTGCATCTATGCCCCGAATGTCGAGACCTTCCTGACCTTTCGCATGGCACAGGCGGTCATCGTGGTCGGCATCGTGCTCAGCCGGGCTGCAGTACGGGACATGTACGATCAGGATCAGGCCGCCTCGATGATCGGTTATGTCACCATGGGCATGGCCGTGGTCCCCATGATCGGGCCGGCCATCGGCGGCATTCTCGAAGAGAGTTTTGGCTGGAAAGCCAATTTCTGGTTGCCGTTCGGGCTAGCGGCGCTGGCGCTCGGGCTGACCTATTTGGATTTCGGGGAAACTTCGGCCAAAAGCGGAAAAACCCTGCTCCAGCAGTTCCGAGAGTATCCCGAACTGCTGATGTCGCCCCGCTTTTGGGGGTATTCGCTGTCCTCGGCATTCTCCTCGGGGGCGTTCTTTGCCTATCTGGGGGGCGCACCTTTTATCGGGTCGGAACTATTCGGCCTGACGGCAGCCCAGGTCGGCATCTATTTCGGCGCACCGGCGGTGGGCTATTTCTTCGGCAACTTCATCAGTGGGCGCTTCTCGGTCCGCTTTGGTGTCAACCGGATGGTGCGCTGGGGGTGCTGGCTGAATGCCATCGGGGTCGCCCTTTCGGCGGGCCTGTTCCTTTTGGACAAAGGCTCGGCGCTCAGCTTCTTTGGCTTCATGACCTTCGTAGGCCTCGGCAATGGCATGTCCATCCCGAACGCAACCGCCGGCGCCCTGTCGGTGCGCCCACACCTGGCGGCCACCGCCTCGGGGTTGAGCGGAGCGATCATGCTGGGCGGCGGGGCGGCACTCAGCGCGCTGGCTGGAGCCCTGCTGACGCATGAAACCGGCGCGATGCCTCTGCTTTGGCTGATGCTCGCCACCTCGGTCCTCGCCATCATCGCCATCAGTTCGGTCATCTGGCGCGAAAGGCAAATCGGCTTGTGAGAGACTTGCGAGGCGCGCTTTGCAAAGTTAGGCTGGCCAAACAGAATAATTGCAAAGGCACCCAATGGCCACTCAGAAACTCTATGCTGGCGCCAAGCTGCGCGAAATGCGCACACGCCTGACCCTGACGCAAAAGGAATTCGCCGCCAAGCTGGGCGTGTCCCTGCCCTACCTGAACCAGATGGAGAACAACAACCGGCCGATCTCGACCACCGTCGTTCTGGCGCTGGCGCAGGAATTCGGCATGGACGTGACCGAGTTGAGCACCGGCGACAGCGAGCGTCTGGTCTCGGACATGCGCGAGGCGCTGGCCGATCCGGTCTTTGCCGATGCCACGCCACCGCTGGCCGATCTGCGCCTGACGGCCTCTAACGCCCCGGCCCTGGCGCGGGCCTTCATCGAACTGCACAGAGCCTACAGGCAGACCCACGAACGGCTGGCCTCGCTGGACGAAGCACTGGGCCGCGAGGACGCGCGCATTCAGGCCAGCCCCTGGGAGGAAGTTCGCGATTTCTTCCACTATTGCGACAATTACATCGATGCGGTGGACCGCGCTGCTGAACGCTTTGCCGCCCGAGCCGACGGACCTGGCGGCATTCGGCAGGCCGCGCTGGAAAGCCTCGCAGA
The DNA here is from genome assembly GCF_059613045.1 of Ruegeria sp. BHSC037. Taxonomy (NCBI): domain Bacteria; kingdom Pseudomonadati; phylum Pseudomonadota; class Alphaproteobacteria; order Rhodobacterales; family Roseobacteraceae; genus Ruegeria; species Ruegeria sp. BHSC037. Next base: position 82,207 of record NZ_JBXWRT010000002.1, on the reverse strand, counting down.
GCGCGGCATTCAGGTCACATTCGAGGATATCCGGGCCCTGCGCAGCTATGACGGTCAGACCAAGACCCTGCGCCTGTCATCGCGTGCGGCGCCGCAGACGCAGGTCTTTCAGTTGTTGCTTCAGGTCGCCCTGATCAGCCAGGACAAGCTGCTGGAGGCCACGTTGGATTTTGCCAAGTTCCAAAGCGGCGAGGCCCGCGCAATCGCCAAGATCGGGCTGGCGAACTACTTTGCTGGCGCATCCCTGATGCCCTATGGCGCTTTTCTGAACGCTGCCAGGGACTATCGGCACGATCTGGAATTGCTCAGCAACAGGTTCGGCGCCTCGATCGAGCAGGTGGCCCACCGTTTGTCCACGCTGCAGCGTCCGGGCGCCAAGGGCATTCCGTTCTTCTTCGTGCGGGTCGATCAGGCGGGAACGATCACCAAGCGCCACTCGGCCACGCGGCTGCAATTTGCGCGGTTCGGCGGGGCCTGCCCGCTGTGGAACGTGCACCGGGCCTTCGAGACTCCGGGCCATTTCCTGCGGCAGCTGGCCGAAACGCCGGACGGGGTGCGCTATATCTCGCTGGCGCGGGACGTGTCGAAATCAGGGGGGTCCTTCGGCGCGCCGGTGCGGCGCTATGCCATCGCGCTGGGATGCGAGGTGCGCCACGCCGAGGCGTTGGTCTATGCCGATCATCTCGACATCAACAATGCCAGCGCCTATGAGCCGATCGGCATTTCCTGCCGGATCTGCGAACGCAAGACGTGCCACCAACGGTCGGTGCCGCCGCTGGAACGGCGCCTGACAATCGACGCGAACAGCCGCGGCACTCTGCCCTACGAGGTGACATGAAAATACGAGGGGCGGGTCGGTCACCCGCCCCGCGCGGTGTCAGGCCGTGGCCTTGGACAGGATCGCCCAAATCTCGTCCTTCAGCGCGGCGCGTTTCTTGCGCAACTCGGTTTCGGCCAGTTCCTCCATCGGTTCGATATTGGTTTCGGCGCGATGCACCGCCCGGTTGACCTCATGGTATTCATCCGCCAGTCGGGCGAAATGCGCGTCCGACTGTTTGAGCTGGCTCATCAACTTGACCTTGTCGGGAAATTCTTCGGCCAGTTCATGTGGCGTATGTGACATATGTTTTCGCTCCTTGTCTTGATATTGCCATCAACGTCTAAAGCCTCTGATCAGACTCATCTTTGACGCGGATCAAGATGCGGATTGTCTGGCAGACTTTTTCACTGCCGCGCAGCGCGCCATCCGGCCGCGCGCGCTTCTGCGGGTGAGCAGAACCAGCGTTCGCCCTTTGCCAGGCTGATCCTGGTGCGCGCATAATGCCTTTGTCCGGGCATGTGATAGATTCGCACGCCCTTGGATGAAATAATGCCCTTGATGTCGCAGCCCTTGCTGGCGACCTTGCGCTTTTGCCCGCGGTACAACCAGGGCGCCTGCACCGTTCCGGCGTGCAGGCCGACCCCCGCGGCGGCGGCACGGTTTTCGTCGGCGATGTAGTCAACCGAGTATTTTCGATAGGCGAAGGCCAGACCAGCCTGCACCAACATTGCGCCGGCATCGGCGCCCTGCACCGTGCAAGACGCGACGACCCGGCCATAGAGGTCGGTATCGCGCCGCATGCAGACCGCTTGCATGTCGCCGAAATTCTGCCGGACCACATGCGTGACCCAAGCGCCGCAAGACCAGATCGCTCCGCTTGGGTCCTCGCAGGTCTGGTCGAGTTCAGGCGCGTCGATCCCGTGCAGGCGGACACGCAAGCCGCCCACGTCCCACGTATCGGCATCAATGACCTTGATACGGCCCGTCAGCATGTCAGCGGCATTCGCAGTCGCAGCAAAAAGAACAAATGCTAAACAAATTCTTAACATGGGCACGATATGCCCGGCCGGTGCCGGACATTCAACCCATGCTGCTACGAAAGGTTAACGCTGCGCGGTCTGCCAGTTCGGGTGGATCCAAGGCCGGTCATTGGCCCGGGGCAGCGGGTCTTTGCCCAGCAAATGATCCGACATCTTTTCGCCCACCATGATCGACGGCGCGTTCAGGTTGCCGTTGGTAATCTGCGGAAAGATCGAGCTGTCCGCCACGCGCAGCCCATCCACCCCGATGACGCGGCCCTGCGGGTCGACGACCGCGTTCGGGTCGTCGGCCCGCCCCATGCGACAGGTGCCGCAGGGGTGATAGGCGCTTTCGGCATGTTCGGCGATGAAGGCGTTCAGTTCTTCGTCGGTCTGCACGTCAGCGCCGGGCTGGATCTCCTTGCCCGCATAAGGCTTGAACGCGTCCTGCCCGAAAATCTCGCGGGTCAGGCGGATGCAGGTACGGAAATCCTCCCAGTCCTGCTCGGTGCTCATGTAGTTGAAGCGGATCACCGGCGCGTCCTCGGGCTTGGCCGAGCGCAGCGTCACCGCCCCGCGCGAGGGTGAGCGCATCGGCCCCACATGCGCCTGGAAGCCATGCCCCTCGGCTGCGGCCTTGCCGTCATAGCGCACGGCGATGGGCAAGAAGTGGTACTGGATATCCGGATACTCGATCCCTGGCCTCGAGCGGATGAACGCCGCGCTTTCAAATTGGTTCGACGCGCCAAGGCCGGTCTTGGTAAACAGCCATTGCGCCCCGATCAGGCCCTTGCCGAACAGGTTCCAGTACTTGTACAGCGTGATCGGCTGCAGCGAGGCCTGCTGGATATACAGTTCCAAGTGATCCTGCAGGTTCGCGCCCACGCCGGGCCGGTCGGCGACCACGTCGATGCCGTGCTCGGCAAGATGCGCAGCCGGTCCGATCCCCGACAGCATCAGAAGCTTGGGCGAGTTGATCGACGAGGCCGCCAGCACCACCTCGCGCCGGGCGCGCACGATCTGCGTGCGGCCACCACGGATCAGTTCGACCCCGGTTGCGCGGCCATCCTCGATCACCACGCGTGTGGCGAGGCCCCGTACGATATCGCAGTTCGGGCGTTTCAGCGCGGGCTTCAGATAGGCATTGGCCGCCGACCAGCGCCGCCCCTTCCAGACGGTCTGCTCCATCGGGCCGAAACCTTCCTGTTTCTCGCCGTTGTAGTCATCGGTCAGCTCGTAGCCCGCCTGCCGCCCGGCCTCGACGAAGGCATTGAACAGAGGGTTCTTGCGCGGCCCCCGTGACACATGAAGCGGGCCGTCGCTGCCGCGCCATTTCGGGTCACCGCCGTGACCGCCGTCGTGCCAGCTCTCCATCCGTTTGAAATAAGGCAGAACATCCGCAAAGGACCAGCCATCTGCGCCCATATCGGCCCAGGTATCAAAGTCGCGCGCATGGCCGCGCACATAGACCATCCCGTTGATCGAGGACGACCCTCCGATCACCTTGCCGCGCGGGCAGGCCAGCCGCCGGTTGTTCAGGTAGGGTTCGGGCTCGGACTGATAGCCCCAGTCATAGATCGACATGTTCATCGGATAGCTGAGCGCAGCCGGCATCTGAATGAACGGCCCGGCATCGGTGCCGCCATGCTCGATCACCAATACCGAGGCCCCCGCCTCGCTCAGACGATAGGCCATCGCACATCCGGCGGATCCGGCGCCGACGATGACGAAATCTGCTTCCATGGTCGTGTCTCCATTGGCCCCGACCGGTGGCGCGGGATGTCCCGTGCGTTGCCACCAGTGGGTTTTTCTTCAAATCTTGAAAGAGGTCATTCGCCGCGCGGAAAGCGTTGGCTTTCCTCGAGGTTGTCCAGATTCATGTGGTTGCGCATGTAGCGTTCCGACGCTTTCTGCAGCGGTTGATAATCCCACGGGTAATAGCCGCCCTGCCGCAGCGCCTCGTACACGACCCAGCGCCGCGCCTGGCTGGCGCGCACGTCGGCGTCGAACCGGTCCAGATCCCAGCGCGCCTCTGACTTGGCCCGCAAGGTTTGCAACGTGCCGGCGTGTTCGGGCTTGCCGGCCAGGTTTTCCAACTCGTGCGGGTCGGCCTCGAGGTCGAAGAGCTGTTCGGGGTCCAGCGCGCAGCGGTTGTATTTCCACTTGCCAGAGCGCATCGACACCAAGGGTGCATAGGACGCCTCGGCGGCGTATTCCATCAGCACCGGCGCCGTCCGCTCGGTGCCATTGGCCAGCGGCACCAGGCTTTCGCCATCCGTCCACGGAGCGATCTCCGCCATGTCCACACCCGCCAGTTCGCCCAGCGTCGGGGCCACGTCGATCGTCGAAACCGGGGCGTCGATGCGGCCGGCCGGCAGGCCCGGCGCCGAGATCATCAGCGGCACCCGGGCCGAGCCTTCGTAGAAGTTCATCTTGAACCACAGGCCCCGCTCGCCCAGCATGTCGCCGTGGTCGGAGACGAAGAGGATGATCGCCTCTTGCCGGGTGGTTTCCAGCACATCGAGGATCTCTCCGATCTTGTCGTCCAGATAGGTGATGTTGGCGAAATAGGCGCGGCGCGAGCGGCGGATATCCTCTTCGCTGATGTCGAAACTGCGCCAGTCATTGGCGTCGAATATGCGCTTGGCGTGCGGGTCTTGGTTGTCGTAGCCCAGATCCGGGACCTGCGGCAGCAGGTGCTCGCAATCCTCGTACAGGTCCCAGTACTTTCGCCGCGCAACATAGGGGTCATGCGGATGCGTGAAGCTGACGGTCACGCACCATGGACGGTCATCCTTGCCACGGGCCAAATCATACAGCTTGGCCTTGGCGTGATATGCGACCTCGTCGTCATACTCCATCTGGTTGGTGATCTCGGCCACGCCGGCCCCGGTGACCGAGCCCATGTTGTGGTACCACCAGTCGATGCGCTCGCCCGGTTTGCGGTAATCCGGGGTCCATCCGAAATCGGCCGGATAGATGTCGGTGGTCAGGCGGTCCTCGAACCCGTGCAGTTGGTCGGGGCCAACGAAATGCATCTTGCCCGACAGGCAGGTGTAGTATCCCGCGCGGCGCAAGTGATGGGCATAGGTGGGAATGTCGCTGCGGAACTCGGCCGCGTTGTCATAGACCCCGGTGCGCGAGGGCAACTGGCCGGACATGAAGCTGGCCCGCCCCGGCGCGCACAGCGGCGAGGCCGTGTAAGCGTTGGCAAACCGCGTTGATCGGTCCGCCAGTTTTTTGAGGTTGGGCGCGTGCAGCCACTCGGCGGGACCGTCGGGAAAGAGGGTTCCGTTGAGCTGATCCACCATCAGGATCAGAATGTTGGGTTGTGTCATTTTTCGGCCTCGAGCAAGGTCGTCAGGACGCGCATGGCGTGGGAAACGGCCAGTTGCGGTTCCTCGGGCGCGGAAAGAGCGGCGCGGATGTACAGACCGTCGATCAGGGCGATCATGTTCTCGGCCGCCTCGACCGGGTCCCTCATCAACGGGCGCAAAGCATGGATCAGGTTCGACCGGATCCGTGCCTGATAGATCTGCCACAGGCGCAGCGCGTCATCGTTGGTTTGAGCCAGAACGTAAAAGGTCATCCACGCGGCGATCACGTCGGGGGTAAAGCAGGACGGCGCAAAACAGGCGCGGATAATGGCCTGGGCGCGTTGGTCCGGCGGGGCGGATTTCAGCTCCGACCGGGCCTCGGCGCCGAAATCACCCAGGATGCGGCGCATGGCGGCCAGGAATATCTGGTCTTTTCCGCCGAAATAGTGATGCGCCAACGCACTGGACATGCCGGCCCGCTTGGCAATCTGGCTGACGGTCACATCCAGCGATTTCTTCGCGCCCAACTCGGCGATCGTCGCCCTGACGATCGCATCGCGCCGGATCGGCTCCATTCCAAGCTTCGGCATACGCGCCCCCAACATGACCCATGTCGGAAAAACGCTAAGATCTTTTTATTGACTCGTCAATCAATAACGGGAAGGCGACCACCGTCAAAGCTTGGGCGCAAGGCTGGGCGGCGTCAAGCCGCTGCGGTTCAGCACGGCCTCGCGCCAAGTGATAAAACTGACCGCCCCCAGGATCAAGGTGCCGCCAGCGACCACCCAGATATCCACACCTTCGTGAAAGACCAGCGCGCCCAGCAGGGTGGCCCAGATCAACTGCAGGAAGGTGACCGGCTGAGTTACGGCGACGGGTGCGGCCTGCAGGGCCAGTGTCATGAAGTAATGCCCGGCCGTGGCAAAGCTGGCGATCAGGAACAGCACGCCGATGTCACGAAGGCTGGGCGGCGTCCAGACTGCGATCGCAAAAGGGATCAGGAAGATCGTCGTCCAGATCGACAGATGTGCCACCACGACCGAGGGCCGCACATCCCGCACCATCGCCTTGGCCAGCAGGTATGACCCCCCTAGCATCAGCGAGGTGCCCAGCATGGCCAGGTGGCCTGCGGAAATCTCGCGAAATCCCGGCCGCAGGATGATCGCGGCCCCGATGATGGCCACCAGCACGGCGGCGATGCGGCGAAAGGCCATGGTTTCGCCCAGAAAAAGCGCGGCACCCAGCGTCACATAGACCGGGGTAAGATAGTTCATGGCCGTCACCTCGGCCAGCGGGATGCGGGTCATGGCAAAGAACCACAGCATCACGCCCACCGCATGGATGGCGCCTCGGACCGAAAACAGCGTCAGGTTGCGGCGGTTCAGTCGGGTCGTCAGGATGGCCCGCGCGGCCGGCAGCAGGAACACGAGACCCAACGCATAGCGCAGGAAGGCGGCCTGGATCGGGTCCATCGTGGTGCCCAGCGATTTGACCAGGGCGGTCATCCCGACAAAGGACAGGCCGGCAGTGAACATCCAGAACATGCCGGCCAGGGGCCGGGATTGGGCGGCGAGAGCTGTCATGGATTTGGTTGAACACCGAAAGCCGCTGGGGAACAAGCCCTTACATCGCCACCAGTTTCCACGCGATGGCCAGCATCACCAACCCAATCAGCAGGTCCAGGACCTGCCACGCCCGCGGGCGGGCGAAAATTGGCGAAAGCACCCGCGCCCCGTATCCCAACGAAAAGAAAAACACGAAGCTGGCCGACATCGCCCCCACCGCGAACCCCAGCCGGTCGGGATATTGTGCCGAAATCGACCCGATCAGCACCACCGTATCCAGATAGACATGCGGGTTCAGCCAGGTGAAGGCCAAAACCGTCAGCAGTGCCGCCCGCAGGCTGGTGCGCTGTCCCTCGGCCAGTTCCAGTGCCGCTCCGCCACGCCAGGCCGAAGCCAAGCTGCGCAGCCCGTACCACGTCAGAAACAGCGCACCGCCATAACGCATCATGGGCTCGAACCAGGGTGCGGCCTGCGCAAGGCTGCCAAAGCCCGCAACACCGGCGGCGATCAGGATCGCATCCGAGATGGCACAGGTCAGGCACAGGGCAAAGACGTGTTCGCGCCGCAGCCCCTGGCGCAGCACGAACGCGTTCTGCGCGCCGATGGCCAGGATCAGGCTGAAGCCCAGCGCAAAGCCCGAAAACATGGATGCCGTCATGGAACCTCCTGTGTCGCAGGTGTTGACTACAGCCCGAGTGGCCTTTTATCAAATTAAAGATGCTAATTTTAAATTAGAACTTCTAATGGAAATCGACCGGAATCACCTGGCGGCGCTTGCGGCCATTCTGCGGCGGGGCAGCTTCGAGGCCGCGGCCGATGAACTGGGGGTCACCCCTTCGGCGATCTCGCAACGGATCAAGGCGCTGGAAGATCGGATCGGGTTGTCCCTGATCCGACGCGGAACTCCTTGCACGGGCACCGAGGCCGGGCAAAGACTGGCCAGACATGCCGAGGATATCGGTCTGCTCGAAGCGCAACTGCGGCGTGAGTTGGCCCTGGATGCAGGGCACGGCCCGGCCCGGGTCCGCATCGCCGTCCCGGCCGACAGCCTGTCGGCCTTTTTCATCGAGGCCATGGCGGCGGTGGACGGAATGCTGTTTGATTTGGAGATCGACGACCAGGACCACTCGGCCGAATGGCTGCGGCGCGGCGAGGTCAGCGCGGCTATCACGGTGGGCGGCCAGACGGTGCCCGGCTGCGCGGCAACGCCGTTGGGAGCGCTCCGGTACCTGCCCACGGCCAGCCCGGCCTTCATCGCGCGCTGGTTCGCAGACGGTGTGACGCCGCACAGCCTCTCTCGCGCGCCTTGCCTGACCTTCAACCACAAGGACATGCTGCAAAAGGCATGGATCGAGACCCGGACCGGCAAGCGCCTGTCGCCACCGACCCATTTTCTGCCTTCGTCGAGCGGCTTTGTTACGGCGGCTGCCGCCGGTCTGGGTTGGGGAATGAACCCGGAACCTCTGGTACGGTCCGCCATTGCCGACGGCCGCCTGTGCGAGATCGAGCCGGACGCCCCGCTGGACGTGCCGCTGACCTGGCAGGTCGGGCGTATTCTGGCACCGGCGCTGACCCCGCTGACCCGCGCCGTGCAACAGGCTGCAAAGCAGGTTCTGAACTGAAAACCCGGCCCAAGGGCCGGGTTTTCTGGCAACGTGATGCGGTGGCGTCAGAGCTGCGCCATCACCTCGTCAGAGGCTTCGAAATTGGTGGTGACGCGCTGCACGTCATCATCGTCTTCCAGCGCCTCGACCAGCTTCATCAGGCGCTGCATGTCCTCCAGCCCCAGCTCGGTCGTGGTGGTCGGCTTCCAGACCAACTTCGTCGATTCCGATTCACCCAACGTCGCTTCAAGTGCATTGGCGACTTCGTTCAGGTCGGTGTCGGCGCACCAGATGATGTGGCCGTCTTCCGAGCTTTCGACATCTTCTGCGCCGGCCTCGATGGCGGCCTCGAAAATGGTGTCGGCATCGCCCGCGGACGCCGGATAAACCACCTCGCCTTTGCGCTCGAACATGAAGCCGACCGAGCCGGTCTCGCCCAGGTTGCCGCCGTTCTTGGCGAAGGTCGAGCGCACGTTCGATGCGGTTCGGTTTTTGTTGTCGGTCATGGTTTCGACGATGACCGCGACACCGTTGGGGCCGTAGCCCTCATAGCGGATTTCCTCATAGGCCTCGGCATCGCCACCGGTGGCCTTCTTGATCGCGCGTTCGATGTTGTCCTTGGGCATCGACTGCGATTTCGCTTCTTTCACGGCCAGACGCAGACGCGGGTTCTTTTCCGGATCGGGATCGCCCATCTTGGCGGCCACGGTTATCTCTTTCGACAGCTTGGAAAACAGCTTGGACCGCGCGGCGTCCTGGCGCCCCTTGCGGTGCTGGATGTTGGCCCATTTGGAATGGCCTGCCATGTTGCGTCCTCGTAATCGTGATTGGGTATTCGGCGCACATATAGACGTTTGCGGGGCAAAGGATCAAGACACCCACTTGCCCGTCGGTCCGGCGCCGCTATGGTGGCCGAATGGCAACGGATCAGATCATTCTCTTTGCACTGTTCATTACCGTATTCGGTCTGCTGTTGTGGGGCCGGTTCCGCTATGACCTCGTGGCCTTCGCCGCCTTGATGGTCGGCGTGATCCTGGGCGTTGTACCGGTTGAAGGCGCCTTTGCCGGCTTCGGCCATCCGGCCACGATCATCGTGGCGCTGGTGCTTGTGGTCTCGGCCGGGCTGGTGCGGTCGGGGGCGGTGTTCCTGATCACCCGCACGCTGGTCGATGCCTCGCGGAGCCTGGGTGCGCATATCGCTCTGATGGGCGGGATCGGAGCCGTTCTGTCCGCCTTCATGAACAACGTGGCGGCGCTTGCTCTGTTGATGCCTGTCGATATTCAGACCGCGCGCAAAGCCGGGCGCCCCGTTGGTCTGTCGCTGATGCCGCTGAGCTTTGCCACCATTCTGGGCGGCATGGCCACATTGATCGGCACACCGCCCAACATCATCATCGCGTCAATCCGGCAGGAGACCCTGGGCGAGCCGTTCCAGATGTTTGATTTCGCCCCTGTTGGCGGGCTGGCGGCCATCGCAGGTCTGGCCTTCGTCGCCCTGATCGGCTGGCGGCTGATCCCAAACCGCGGCGAACAGACCGAGAGTTCGGAGACGCTGGCGGAGTACATCGCTGAACTGACGGTCCCGGCCGGGTCGCCTCATATCGGCAAGCGCGTCGCCGAGTTGGACGAGATGGCCGAGAAATCCGACGTCGCCATCATCGGCCTGATCCGGGACGGCAAACGCCGCTATGGCCGCGCGGCAAACGCGATCCTTCAGGAAGGCGACGCGCTGGTGCTGGAAGCCAGCCCCGAGGCGCTGGATGAATTCCGCGCCGCGCTGAACCTGGATTTCTCGGATGCCCGCCGGCAAGAGCTGCTAACGGCTGCCGGCGACGGGTTGGAAGTGATCGAAGTCGTCGTACCCGAAAGCGCCCGCATCGCGGGTCGTACCGCACAGGGGTTGGGGCTGGCCTGGCGGCAGAACACGATCCTGATGGGCATTTCCCGCCAAGGTCGGCGCATCACCGAACAGGTCCGCAAGACCGAGGTGCAGCCGGGCGACATTCTGCTGCTGCTGTGCCCGCGCGACCGAGGCGCGGACGTGACCGAGTGGCTGGGCTGCCTGCCTCTGGCCCAACGCGGCCTGAACGTAACCGCCAATGACAAGGCATGGCTGGCCATCGGCCTGTTCGCCGCTGCCGTTCTGGCCGCCAGCATCGGGCTGATCTACCTGCCCATCGCGCTGGGGCTTGTGGTGATCGCCTATGTGCTGACCAAGATCATCCCGATCTCCGAGATCTACAATCAGATCGAGTGGCCGGTCGTGGTTCTGCTGGGCTCGATGATCCCGCTGGGCAGCGCGCTGGAAAGCTCGGGCGGGACGGAACTGATCGCGAATGCGCTGGTTCAACTGACCGACGGCCTGCCGGCTTGGGCTATTCTGACGGTTTTGATGGTCGTGACCATGACGCTGTCGGACGTGCTGAACAACACCGCAACCGCCATCGTGGCCGCGCCGGTGGGCATCCAGATGGCGCGCACGCTCGAGGTTTCGCCCGATCCCTTCCTGATGACGGTGGCGGTGGCCGCCTCGGCGGCATTCCTCACACCGATCGGACACAAGAACAACACTCTGGTCCTGGGGCCCGGCGGCTATCACTTTGGCGACTATTGGCGCATGGGCCTGCCCCTGGAAATTCTGATCGTGGCGGTTTCGGTCCCGGCGATCCTTGTGTTCTGGCCGCTGTGAGGGCTTGCGTGACCGCCGGACCGCGCGCTAAGGGCAGCGCATGAAATGCTTTCTGATCCTGCAGCTGCGCCCCGAAACCGATGCCTCGGACGCCGAATATGTTTCGATCCTGAACCGGTCCGGGCTGACGCCCGAGCGCACCCACCGCATCCGTCTGGATTGCGAGGCCTTGCCCGAGGCGCTGGACGTCACCGACTATGCTGGTGTGATCGTTGGTGGCGGACCGGGCTGCGTCAGCGACGACCCGGCCAGCAAATCGCAAATGGATGCCCGGATCGAGGGCGCGATCATGGGACTGATGCCGCAGATCACGGCGCGCGATCATCCGTTCATGGGCTGTTGCTATGGCCTGGGCATTCTGGCCGCGCATCTGGGCGCACCGGTCAGCAAGGACCGTTATGGCGAGCCGGTCGGCCCGTCGCGCTGCCACCTGACCGAAGATGGCGCCCGCGACCCGCTGACCGCCGGTCTAGAGCCCGACTTTGATGCCTTCGTCGGCCACAAAGAGGCGGTGCAGGCCCTGCCAGAGGGCTGCGTGCACCTGGTTGCGTCGGATCCCTGCCCGTTCCAGATGATCCGCTGGGGCCAGAATGTCTATGCCACACAGTTTCACCCCGAAGCCGACGCCAAAGACTTTGAACAGCGCATCCACATCTACAAGGATCACGGCTATTTCCGCCCCGAGGACGCCCAACTGCTGATCGACCGCTGCCATGCCGCCGAGGTCACGCAGCCCGGCGAAATCCTGCGCCGTTTCGCCCAGCGCTACGGGTGACCCAACGGCGCGGTTGCCTGACCGGGGACCGCACGCTTAGGTTGGTCCGAAACGACTTTGGGAGGGGTTGTTTTGGATCTTCTTATCAACGTGGGCCTGCCGGTTTCGCTGGCCATCATCATGCTGTCTCTGGGCATCGGGCTTGAGGCGGCAGATTTCCGGCGCGTGATCAACCGGCGCTATCCATTTGCGATCGGCGCGGTCTGCCAGATCGTTCTGCTGCCGGTCGCGGCCTTCGTCACGGTCAAGATGTTCGCGCTGCCGCCGGCAATTGCGGTCGGGTTCATGCTGCTCAGCTTTTGCCCGGGCGGCGTCACCAGTAACATCCTGTCGAAACTGGCGAAGGCCGATGTGGCGCTGTCGGTCAGCCTGACGGCGGTGATCAGCCTGCTGTCGATCGTCACGGTGCCGGTTCTGGCGGCCTGGTCGATCGACCACTTCATGGGCGAGGACGCACCTGAAGTGTCGATCAGCGGTCTGGCGCTGGCGATGTTCCTGATCACTACACTGCCCGTCGCCATCGGCGTTGGCCTGCGCCATTTTGCAACCGGTTTTGCCAACCGGATCGACGGCCCCCTTTCGAAACTGGCCACCATCCTGTTCGTGCTGATCGTGATTGCTGCGCTGGCTGGAAACTGGCAGCTTTTCGTCGACAATCTGGGCATCATGGGCGCCGGGTTGATCTCGCTGAACCTCGCGCTGCTGCTGATCGGATTGGGGCTGGCGCGGGCGGCGAAACTGTCGTGGAATGAGGCCAAGACCATCTCGATCGAAACCGGCATCCAGAACTCGACCCTGGGCATTACGCTGGCGGCTCTGATCACCGGAACCGAAAGCGGCTTCAGCCCGCTGGCCCTGCCCTCGGCCGTCTATGGGATCACCATGTACGCCGTCGCGATCCCGTTCATCGCCTGGTACCGCCACCGCTGAAAGGACAGAGCATGACCGAAAACACTGCTGATGCGATCGTGGTGGGCGGCGGGTTGGCCGGGCTGGCCGCGGCGGCCGAACTGGGTGACCGCGGCAAAAAGGTGATCGTGCTGGACCAGGAACCCGAGCATTTCCTGGGCGGTCAGGCTTTCTGGAGCCTGGGCGGTCTGTTCATGGTCGACACCCCCGAGCAGCGCCGCATGGGAATCCGCGACAGCCGCGACCTGGCCCTGCGCGACTGGATGGGCAGCGCCCAGTTCGACCGGGACCAGGACGCCTGGCCCCGCAAATGGGCCGAGGCTTATGTCGAATTCGCCGCCGGCGAAATGCGCCCTTGGCTGCACCAGATGGGCCTGCGCTGGTTTCCTGTGGTCGGCTGGGCGGAACGCGGCGGGTCCTATGCCGATGGTCACGGCAACTCGGTCCCACGGTTCCACATCACCTGGGGCACCGGCCCGGGCGTGCTGGAGCATTTCATCCGCCGGGTCCGCGACCATGTCAGCGCCGGCCTGGTCCAGTTGAAGTTCCGTCATCAGGTCAGCCACATCATCATGCAGAACGGCGAGGCCAAGGGCGTCTCGGGCGAGGTTCTGGCCGATGACACCGCCCCGCGCGGCGCCAGGACCAATCGCGACGAGATTGGCGAGTTTGAAGTCTACGCCCCGTCGGTCATCGTCACCTCCGGCGGGATCGGCGGCAATTTCGAGATGGTGCGCCAGAATTGGCCCCGCGACCGTCTGGGCGAACCGCCCCAGGACATGGTGGCGGGTGTGCCTTTCCACGTAGACGGTCGAATGATCGCCATCAGCGAAAAGGCCGGCGGGCACGTCATCAACGGCGACCGCATGTGGCATTACACCGAAGGCGTGCGCAACTGGGACCCGATCTGGCCCGAGCATGGCATCCGCATCCTGCCCGGCCCCAGTTCCATGTGGTTCGATGCGCGCGGCAACCGGCTGCGGCCCCCCTGCCTGCCCGGGTTCGATACCCTGGGCACTCTGCGCGAAATTCTGAAGACCGGCTATGAATACAGCTGGTTCGTCCTGACCCAGAAGGTCATCAAAAAGGAATTTGCCCTGTCCGGGTCTGAACAGAACCCCGATTTCACCTCGGGCAGTTGGAAGGAGGTCATCCGCCAGCGCGTCCTGTCGGGGTCGAAGGCCACCGGGCCGGTCGAAGCGTTCAAGGAAAAGGGCGAGGATTTCGTCGTTGCCAACACGCTGACCGAGCTGGTGAACGGGATGAACCATCTGGGCGGTGGCCTGATCGACGAGGCGCATCTGCGCGCCCAGATCGAAGCCCGCGACTCACAGGTGGACAATCCGTTCTCGAAAGATGCTCAGATGATGGCGATCCTGGCGGCGCGGAACTATCGCGGTGACAAGCTGATCCGCACCGCCAAACCGCACAAGTTCCTTGATCCGAAAAACGGCCCGCTGATCGCGGTCAAGCTGCATGTGCTGACCCGCAAGACGCTGGGCGGTTTGCAGACCAATCTGGACAGTCAGATGATCGGTGCGGGCGGCAAGGTGGTGCCCGGCCTGTTCGCGGCCGGAGAGGTCGCAGGCTTCGGAGGCGGCGGCTACCACGGGTACAACGCGCTGGAGGGCACGTTCCTGGGCGGCTGCATCTTCTCGGGGCGCAACGCGGGACGGTCGCGGGCCGTCGCCTGACGGCCCTTGGGCACTATTGGTCGCGGCGGAACTGCAGAACCGGCTCGCCTGTCGCATCAAGCAGAACCAGCGTGTCCCCGCGCTGAACAAAGCTTGCGACCTTTGGCAGGGCGGCAAGGAACTCCCGCTCAACCTCGTCCAGCGGCGGCGGGCAGGCCATCAGAGTTGCGGCCATGTTGTCGGGGAAGGAAATCGACTCGCCCGATATCTCGGCCTGTCCGCTGAACCGGTTGCAGCCGCCCGTTCCCCCAAAGGCTCCGCCCTCGGTAAAGGTAATGTGCGGGCGTTTCTCGGTGTCCAGCGCAACGCCGTTCACCTCGGTTGCGATCCACTGCGTGTTCTCAAGCATCGCCGCGCCCCGTTCCTGAACCTTGACCATAACCAGATCGACCGAGTTTCCGGCATCATTGGTCAGAACCGGGTAAGCGGTATCGGTGGTGAACAGCAGCTTGCCGTCCTGATGCACCGAGGCCCGCACCACATAGCGATGTCGGTCTTGAATCAACGCGTCGTCATAAGTCAACTCGAACTGCGCAGGCACGCCCGTCAACGCATAGCGTTGCGCGGCAAGAGTAACGGCGGGCGCATCGGCCCGCGACACATCCTGCAGCTCGACGAACAGGGTCGCCCCCGGCGGAACGGCGATCCGTTCGCGGTAGGTGGCGGTTCCCTCGACGGTCCCGGCCTGGGCAGCGCTCAGAACGACAGCCCACAACGCAGCGCCCGCCAGAAGGGTATGTGCGATTTTCATTCTTCGATCCCCTCGTCGCCGGTTTCCTGTCTAGAAGATCGTGGCGCCGCAGCCGTTTGCAAGCCTAGCTGTCCAGAAACGGCGAAATAACGCCAAACCTCAAAGCGGCCAGAGAAACGGGATGATCAACGAGGCCAGCAGCCCGACCGTCAGGTTCAGCGGAATCCCGACCTTCATGAAGTCCGTGAAACGGTACCCGCCGGGGCCATAGACCATCATGTTGGTCTGATACCCGATCGGTGTGGCGAACGAGGCCGACGCCGCGACCATCACCGCCACCACCAGCGGGCGCGGATCGACCCCCACCGCCTGCGCCAGACCGATGGCAATCGGCGTGACCACGACCGCCACGGCGTTGTTCGAGACCAGCTCGGTCAGAACCGAGGTCAGCAGGTAGACGGCCCAGACGATCAGGAAGGGCGGCAGTTTGGCAAAGGACGGGGCAATCGCATTCGCAATCAGCGAAACCGCGCCCGAACTGTCCAGCGCGGCCCCGATGGCCAGCATGGCGAATATCAGCGCCAGCAGACGGCCTTCGACAAACGAGAACGCTTCGTCCGCGTCGATGCAGCCGGTCAGCAGAACCAGTGCAACAGCGAGGATCGACAGCAACAGGATGGGCGCGACCCCAAACGCCGCCAGCAGCACGATCCCCAGCAATGCGGCGATCGCAATCGGCGCATGTCCACGCCGGAATGCACGCGCTGACGGCTGAGTGACATCAACCATGTCCATGTCGGCTGCCAGACGTTGAATATCGGCCGGCGCGCCTTCCAGCAGCAGCGTGTCACCCACCCGGACGATGAGGTCGTCCAGTTGACCGCTAATATTCTGGTTCCGTCGATGCACCGCCAGCACATAGACACCGTAGCGGCGGCGCAGCCGGAGCGCGCCCAGCGTGCGCCCCACCATCCGGCAGCCCGGCGTGATCAGAACCTCGACGGTGCGCGTTTCGACCGCCGAGACCTGATCGACGCGCTTGAGCTCCTTGTTGCGCTGCAGGCTCAACAGTTCCGTCATCTGGGTGCGCAACACCACCCGGTCGCCGACCTGCAGGGTGACACCTTGAAGGTTGCGCCGCAGCGACTCGTCGCCGCGGATCACGTCGATCAGCCGCACGCCGGGGCGTTTGAACAACTGCACGCCGGTCACTTCGCGCCCGATCAGGTTGCTGTCGGGGGGGATGACCGCCTCGGTAAAGAATTTCATCTTGGACCGGTCGCTGAGAAGGCTGGCCATGCTGTCGCGGTCCGGCAGCAGCCGGGGCGCGATGAACCGCAGGTAGACCATACCGTAGATCACCAGGATGATGCCCAGGGGCGTGACCTCGAAGATCGTGAAGGGCTGCAGACCCTGCGCCCGCGCGACACCATCGACCAGCAGGTTGGTCGAGGTGCCGATCAGGGTCAGCGTGCCGCCCAAAATTGCCGCATAGCTGAGCGGGATCAGCAGCTTGGACGGAGCCACGTTCAGCGTGCGCGCAATCTGGACGAAGACCGGGATCATCACCACCACGACCGGCGTGTTCGACACCACGGCCGAGGCCAGCACCACGAATGTCATCAGCAATCCGATCGCGATGCGAGGGTTGACCTGGGCCTGTTTCTGCGCGGTCACTGTAAAAGCGTCCAAAGCCCCTGTGCGCACCAGCGCGCCCATGATGATGAACATGGCCGCAATAGTCCACGGCGCAGGGTTGGAAAGTACGGCCAGCGCATTCTGATACGGCAGGATCCCGGTGACCAGCATCACCGAAACGCCGCCGATGGCGACGACCTCGGCCGGGTAGACCTCGCGCAGGAACATGATGAACATGCCCGCGACGACCAGCAGCGCCAGAATCGCGCTGCCTGTTTCTGACAAAGTAAGGAGATTCATTCGTGGTCTTCTGTCCGAACCCTTAACCGGCCACCGTGCCTGAGCCACAGTTTCCAGCATTGCAGCGGACAGGGCAAGCCCGCCATGCGATCACGGCCCGGCCTGTTGCAGCCGCCCGCCCACACGCACCATGCAGACCGATTTCGCCTGGCCGTCCCGGTCATCGGTTTCCACGAAAACGCCGCTCAGCGTGGCCTCGCCATTGGCGGGGGTGAACCGGGCCTTGGGCATGCCTGTGATGAACCGCCGCATCGGTTCCTGCTTGTCCATGCCGATCACCGAGTCATAGTCGCCGCACATGCCTGCATCGGTCAGATAGGCGGTACCGCCCGGCAGGATCTGCGCGTCGGCCGTGGGCACATGCGTATGGGTGCCCACCACAAGGCTGGCGCGTTTGTCGCAGTAATGCCCCATGGCCATCTTTTCCGAGGTCGCCTCGCAATGCATGTCGACGATGACGGCCTGCGCCTGCCCGCCGCGCGGGTGCGATTTGAGGATCGGTTCAACGGCCGAAAACGGATCGTCGAAAGGCCGTTTCATGAAGACTTGCCCCAGCACCTGAACCACCAGAACCTTGCGGCCGCCGGGTGCGGTGAACAGGCGGTGGCCCCGCCCTGGCGCGCCCTTGGCAAAGTTCACCGGCCGCACGACGCGCGGTTCGCTTTCGATGAATTGCAGCATGTCCTTCTGGTCGAAGGCATGATCGCCCAGCGTGACGCAATCGGCGCCAGAGTCCAGCAACAGCTTGGCATGGTCGCCAGTCAGGCCCATGCCGTTCGAGGCGTTCTCGCCATTGACCACGACGAAATCCAGCCGCCATTCCTCGCGCAGGCGTGGAAGATGGGTCTTGATGGCGGTTCGACCAGCGCGCCCCATGACGTCGCCCAAAAACAGAATTCTCATATCGCGGTCCTAGGCGCAGCAGACGGCAATAACAAGGCGGAACCGTGTAAAAGCCCGACCATCACCAGCTTGCAATATTTCAGAAACGTGCAAACGTGCCCTCATTGATTTGCAACCTCGGGAGGTATCATTGAAAAAACTTATTGTGACGGCAACCATAGTTCTTGTTGCAACCTTCGCCCAGGCGCAGACCAAAACCACGATGGCCAATCCGGCGGCCACCTTCTGCATAGAAAACGGCGGCGATTATCACGTTCGAAAGAACGCCGACGGCTCGGAATACGGTGTCTGCGTGCTGGCGGACGGAACCGAAGTCGATGCCTGGGACTATCTGCGTGCCCATTTCGAGAACTAGGTTCGAAAACTCAGAACCCGGCTCTCGGTGACGACCATGTCCAGGGGCTGATCGGTGGGTTCCAACGGAAGATTGTCGGCCTCTTGCGCGTCAAAGGCGAAACCGATCGCCAAGGTCGCGCGCCGGGCACGCAACCGCTGAAGCGTCCGGTCATAGAACCCGCCGCCATAACCCAGCCGCCCGCCACGGGCATCGAAGGCCACCAGGGGTACGATCACGATCTCGGGATCGAAATAGTCATCGACCTCGGGCACCTTCGCACCGAACGGGCCGTCCTTCAGCGGACCGTCCGGTGTCCAGCGCGAAAATTGCAACGGCTGCCCGGCCCCTTGGATAACCGGAACGCCGACCGGCCCATAGGCCGCGGCCTCGGCCATGGCGGGCAGCGGGTCGATCTCGGTGCGGATCGGCATGTAGCCTGACAGGGGCACGCCGCGATACCCCGCCAGCACCTCGGACAGGCGGCCGGCCGTGCCCGGCGGACGAGTATCGAATGCAGCCTTGCGCCGGGCAAAGGCGGCCTTGCGCGCCGCGGCCTTGATCTCGGCCAACCCGGTCACAGCAGCACCTGCGCGGCAAGACCCAAAAACACGAAGAACCCGACCACATCGGTCACCGTGGTGACGAACGGCCCCGAAGCCAAGGCCGGGTCGATGTTCAGACGGTCCAGCGCCAGCGGGATCAGAATGCCGCCCAGCGCCGCCGCCACCAGCGTCAGCACCATCGCCAGACCGATGACCGCCGCCAGCATCGGGATACCAAACCAAAAGCTCGCAACGACTGCCATCAGCAATCCGAAAAACAGGCCGTTCAACGCGCCCACCGAAATCTCGCGGAACAGAACACGAAGGGCGTTATTCGCTGTCAGGTCGCGGGTGGCGATGGCCCTTACGGTCACCGTCATCGTCTGGGTGCCGGCATTGCCGCCCATCGACGCGACGATCGGCATCAGTACCGCCAGCGCGACCATCTGGTCGATGGTTTCCGCGAACATGTTGATCACCAGCGACGCAAAGATCGCAGTCAGCAGGTTGACGAACAGCCAGGTCGCCCGCCCGCGCGCCGTCTCGAGAATGGTGTCAGACAGGCTCGAGTCCTCATCCACGCCGGCCATGCGCAGCATGTCTTCCTCGTGCTCGTCGTCCAGAACCTCCATCGCGTCGTCGATGGTGATGACCCCGACCAGCCGCCCGTCATCATCGACCACCGGCGCCGAGATCAGGTGGTACTGCTTGAAGGCATAGGCGACATCTTCTTCGTCCTGGGTTAGCGGGATGATGTGGAATTCTTCCTCGGCGATGTCGCGCAGCGGCGTATCGCGCCGCGCCGCCATCAACCGGCCCAGCGTGACCTGCCCCACCGGCTTGAGCCGCGGATCGACCAGCACGACATGATAGAACTGGTCCGGCAGATCCTCGTGCGCGCGCATGAAGTCGATGGTCTGCCCCACAGTCCAGTGTTCGGGCACCATAACCACTTCGCGCTGCATGAGGCGGCCGGCCGAGTGTTCGGGGTAGGACAACGCCTTTTGCGCCGCAATCCGTTCCGAGTGTTCGAGCGCCTCCAGAACGGCCTCTTGCTGCGATTGTTCGAGGTCTTCCAGCAGATCGACCACATCGTCGCTTTCCAGCTCACGGACGGCCTCGGCCAGCACGTCGGGCCGCAATTCGGCGATGACCTCTTCACGCACGGATTCGTCCAGCTCGGACAGTATATCGCCGTCGAACTCGCGGTCATACAGATGCAGAAGCTGCGAGCGGTCATGGGGGCTGATCTGTTCCAGAAGGTCGGCGATGTCGGCTGCGTGCAGCGGCTCCATCAGCTCGACCAGCCGATCGCGGTCTCCGTCCTCGACAGCCTGCAGGATTGCCGCCACGGTGTTGCGATCCAGCGCGTAGGCATCTTCGTCGCGGGGCTGGTCGATCACGATTTCGTCATTGCCTGTGGTCATGCGCTGCCCCGTCCGTTGGATTGGCCCCTAATAAAAGAAGCAGCTACAGGAAAACAATGACAATGGCGCAATTTACCCGCATCTTTCGCAGGCTTATGCTGCGACACCGTTCCAATCAGCCGGAGATCGAAGCCGATGGCGCAAAAAACGCTTTTGAAAGGGCGTGTTCTGAGTTTCGAGCAGTCGCCCTTCCAGGCTGACCCCGACCGGGCCGCCCGGCTGCACGAGGCCGTTCTGATCGAAGACGGCCGGATCGGTGCGCTCGGTTCGGCCGAAGCGCTGGCGGCCGCGCATCCCGATGCCGAAACCCATGACCATGGCGCGCGCCTGATTTTGGCCGGGTTCGTCGATCCGCATGTGCACTACCCCCAGACCGCGATCATCGCCAGCTGGGGCAAGCGGCTGATCGACTGGCTTAACACCTATACCTTCCCCGAAGAGATGACCTTCGGCGACCCGAACCACGCCGCCGAAATCGCCGGGCGCTATCTGGACCTGACCACGGCGCATGGCACCACCACCATGTGCAGTTTCTGCACGATCCATCCTGAAAGCGTCGACGCGTTCTTCACCGAAGCGCAGGCCCGCGGGCAGCGTGTGGTGGCCGGCAAGACCTGCATGGACCGCAACGCACCCGACGGCCTGCGAGACACCGCCCAGACGGCTTATGACCAGTCCAAGGCGCTGATCGGCCGATGGCACGGCGTGGACCGGATTTCTTATGCCATCACGCCGCGGTTTTCACCCACGTCGACGCCCGAGCAACTGGAAGCGATGGGCGCGCTTTGGGCCGAGCATCCCGACTGCCTGATGCAGACCCATCTGAGCGAGCAGACCGACGAGATAGAATGGGTCCGGTCGCTGTTTCCCGAGGCCCGCGACTATCTGGACACCTACGAAAGATTCGGCCTGCTGGGCCCGCGTGGGCTGTACGGACACGCCATCCATCTGGAGCCGCGCGAACGCGATCGTCTGCGCGAGGTCGACGCCGCGCTGATTCACTGCCCGACCTCGAATACGTTCATCGGATCGGGCCTGTTCGACATGCACGGGCTGATGCGCGACGGCCACCGCATCGGCTTGGCCACGGATACCGGCGGCGGGTCCAGTTTCTCGATGCTGCGGACCATGGCCGCGGCCTATGAGATCGGCCAGTTGCGCGGGCATCCCCTGCACCCCGCGCAGTTGCTTTGGCTGGGTACCGCCGGCTCGGCCCGGTCGCTGCGGATGGATGACCGCATTGGAAATGTAGCCCCGGGGCTCGAAGCCGACCTGGTCGTGCTCGACCTGTCCTCGACCCCGGCCATCGCACAGCGCGTTGCGCGCGCGAATGACATCTGGGAGGCCATCTTTCCCACAATCATGATGGGCGACGACCGGGCGGTGGCCCAGGTCTGGATCCGAGGGCGCCGGGCGCTGGGTTGAGCGGCCCGACAGCACAGGCCGCTGGCGGACGACAAACAACGCTCTGGATCGGGCTTCAAGCCTGCAGCGCGCGCGCAAGCTGGTTTTGACGTTCGATCACCCGCGGCAAGTCTATGGTGGTGATCTGGCCCTCGCGGACGATCTGCCGCCCCTCAACAAACAGATGTCTGACCCGACTGGGACCTGCAAGCAGCAGCGCGGCGGGGTCCCAGCTGCCGGCACTTTCGACACCGCTGATATCCCATACCGCGATATCGGCCCGCTTACCGGGCATCAGACGGCCGCAATCCGGGCGGTTGAGAACATCGGCGCCGCCGCGCGTGGCAATCTCGAGCGCCTCGCGGGCCGACATGGCGTCTGCACCGTTGGCGACTCGCTGCAGCAGCACCGCCTGACGTGCCTCGGCCATCAGGTTGCCGTTGTCGTTGCTGGCCGACCCGTCGACACCAAGCCCCACGCGGGCCTTGGCATCGCGCAGGGCGCGCACCGGTGCGATGCCCGAGCCCAGCCGGCAATTGGAACATGGGCAATGGGCAACCCCGGTGCCGGTCCGCGCAAACAGATCGACCTCGGCCCGATCCAACTTGACGCAATGGGCATGCCATACATCCGGACCTGTCCAGCCCAGATCCTGCGCGTACTGACCCGGCCGGCACCCGAATCGGGACTGGGAATACCGGATATCCTCGTCATTTTCAGCCAGGTGAGTGTGCAGCATCACGCCCTTGTCGCGCGCCAGCAGCGCCGTGTCGCGCATTAGGTCGCGACTGACCGAAAAGGGCGAGCACGGCGCAAGCCCCACCCGGCACATCGCCCCCTCGGACGGATCATGAAAGGCATCGACCACGCGGATCATGTCGTTCAGAATCGCGGACTCGGATTCGACCAGCGCATCGGGTGGCAGACCGCCATTGCTTTCACCGATGCTCATCGCGCCGCGCGTAGGGTGAAACCGCAGGCCCAGTTCGGATGCGGCGGCGATCGTGTCCTCGAGCCGCACACCGTTGGGATACAGGTACAGGTGGTCCGAACTGAGCGTGCAGCCGGACAGGGCCAGTTCGGCCAGGCCGATCTGCGCCGAGACGAACATATGCTCGGGGCCGAACCGCGCCCAGATCGGATAGAGTGTCTTGAGCCAGCCGAACAGCAACGCGTCCTGCCCCGCCGGGACCGCGCGCGTCAGGGTCTGGTACAGGTGGTGATGCGTGTTCACCAACCCGGGCGTGACCACGCAGCCACGCAGATCGTGGATCTCGCCCGAGGCTTCAAGGCGATGCCCGATCCCGGCGATCACCCCATCGCGGACCAGTATGTCGGCCCCGGCCAGTTCTTGCCGGGCGTCGTCCATCGTCAGAACAACATCGGCATTTTTCAGTAGGAATTCGGTCATCTGGCACTCCTGACATTTGCCCGTCTCATGACAAGAGTGCGTCGCGCCGGTGGAAAACGGGCGGAAGAACCGGCCGAATAACCCTAGCCGGACAGATTCCGGGCGGCAAGCCGCGTCAGACCCGGCGCAACAGGTCCAGCGCCGCCGCGTGGATGTCGGGGTTGGCTGCCGCAAGCACCTGCCCGCCCAGATGGGCCGGGCCGCCCTGCCAGTCGGTGACCAAGCCACCGGCGGCCCGGATCACGGCCATGGGGGCTTGGATGTCATAGGGCTTCAGACCGGCCTCGATCACCAGATCGACCTGTCCGGCCGCCAGCAGCGCATAGGCGTAGCAATCCATGCCGTACCGCGTCAGTTGCACCTGTTCGGCGACCGCGCGAAACGCCCGTTCCTCGTCGTCAGCCCCGACCTCGGGGAAGGTCGTGAACAGGATCGCGTCCTTGAGCGCGGCGGTTTTTCGGGTGGACAGGCTGACCTGCCCCAGCGGGCCCGTCATGAAGGCGCCCGTGTCGTGCCCCACGAATCGCTCGCCGATATAGGGCTGGTCGATGACGCCAAGCATCGGCCCCGTCGAATCCGCCAGCGCGATCAGCACACCCCATGTCGGCGTTCCGCTGACAAACCCCCTGGTCCCGTCGATCGGATCCAGCACCCAGATCCGGCCCGAGCTTCCAGTGACGGTTCCGAACTCTTCACCCAGGATCCCGTCTTCGGGGCGAAATTCGGCCAGAACCTCACGCATCGCCTGCTCGGCGGCCCGGTCGGCAACTGTCACAGGGTCATAGCCACCCTGCTGCTTGTTTGCTGTCTCTAGGTCGGGTCGGCGAAAAAACGGCAAAATGGCCGCACGCGCAGCGTCGGCCAGTTTTTCCGCAACTTCAAGATCGGTCAATACGGTACCAGACATACGCGACTGGTGCGGCGGGTACCGCACAAAGTCAAGTGCCTCTGCTCAGGCGACGTCGCTGAGAACCCGGGCCAGTTCGAACAGACGGCGGCGCTGGTTCTCGGGGATCGCATAGTACGAGCGCACGAGATCGAGCGCCTCTTTGTCGCCCATCAGATCGGCAGGAACCGATTTTTTGCCACTTTCGGATTTCTGCGTGTCTTCGAGACCCTCGAAGAAAAAGCTGACCGGCACATCCAGCGCCTCGGCAATGTCCCATAGGCGCGACGCACTGATCCGATTGGCACCGGTCTCGTATTTCTGGATCTGCTGAAACTTGATACCGACCTGCTCTGCAAGTTGCTGCTGGGTCATTCCGATCAGCCAGCGACGATGCCGGACGCGCTTGCCCACATGGACATCCACATGATGGGTCATTGGTACACTCCTATCTTACACACAACCGCCCGGGAAAACGCGAACGCGACAGAGACCGCCATACCGGCCGCCGCTGGACAACACTCCTTCAACACCGGAAATGCCCCCCGAAACAGCACTTCTGCAAACCATCATTGCGCCATTTTCGATTCTTTTCAAGAAGGTTGAGTCGGAGCCGGTCAACAGAACTTTACGGTTGTACGTTCGTTCCGGGGTGCCAAATCACTCTGAATCAGGGAATTTCGGCGCAGGTCCGGAACGTTACCTGCCATCGAAGATTGACAATCTCACTCGGTTGCCCCTGCCTAGAGCGCGACCACGGAGGACACGAATTGCTCGCCTACCAAATTCCCTCGGCCACAGCCCAGGCCGTATTGCACGACATCGCAACACCCGAGCCGGGACACGGACAGATCCGCGTCAAGATCCACGCCTGCGGCCTTAACTTTGCCGACCTCCTGATGCAGAAGGGCACCTATCAAGACACACCCCCTGCCCCGTTCACGCTGGGGCTCGAGATCGCCGGGGTCGTTGACGCCGTCGGCCCCGGTGTAACGAATCCCGGCCCCGGCGACCGCGTGGCCGTATATTCGGGGCAAGGCGGGCTGGCAGAGTTCGGGGTGTTCGACGCCGACCGGGCCGTCATGCTGCCGCCGTCCTGCAGCTTCGAAGAAGCCGCTGCGATCCAGATCGCCTATGGCACCAGCCACATCGCTCTGGATCACCGCGCCCGCCTGCAGCCGGGCGAGACGCTTTTGGTGACCGGCGCAGCCGGCGGCGTGGGGCTGACTGCAGTCGAGATCGGCAAGCTGATGGGCGCAACCGTGATCGCGCAGGCACGCGGCACCGACAAGCTGACCGTAGCTAAAGCCGCCGGGGCGGACCACCTGATCGATGCGGACGAGGATCTGCGGCAGCGGGTGCTGGACCTGGGCGGTGCGGATGTCGTCTATGATGCGATCGGTGGCGACGTATTCAAGGCCGCCTTTCGCGCCACCAATCCCGAAGGTCGCCTGTTGCCGGTCGGTTTCGCCGGCGGCGAGGTTCCGCAAATCCCAGCCAACCACCTGATGGTCAAGAACCTGACGGTGATCGGAGTCTATATCGGCGGCTATCTGAAGTTCCGGCCCGAGATCGTGCGCAGCAGCTTTGAAACCCTGTTCCGCTGGCATGCCGAGGGCCGCATCAAACCGCATGTCAGCCATGTCCTGCCTTTGTCAAAGGTGGCCGATGGCATGGACCTGCTGCGGTCGCGCAAATCCACCGGCAAGGTCGTCATCACGCCCTGACCGGCTCAGCTGGCGACCGCGCGCAGCGGCCCGCCCCGCAGCATCCGGAAATTCTGGCGGACCAGGTCGGCCAGAGCCTCGACCACCGGTCCTCGGCCCGTGTCGCCGCCATACAGGTTGATCATGTGGGCCGGCAATTCGGGCAGCGCGCCGCCGGCGTCGATCTTTTCCAGATGCGCGGCCTCGGTCCCTTCCAGCATCGCGTGCACGGCCAGATCGGCGCTGACCGTGGCCTCGATCGTGCGGTCGTTTTCCGTTTCCACCGACAGTTCCCAGGGGATGCCCGCAGCGTCCAGAGCCGCGATGACCTGCGGCCGGAACAGACAACGGCGGCCAAGCGCCAACGGCAGGGGCCGACGGCGCCAGGCCGCCCCGCCCGATGCTCCGATCCAGCGCAAAGGCAGTTCGGCGATGGTTTCGCCGCCATCGCCATTCGACGCCTCGGTCGTCAGAATGACATCGCATTCGCCGCGCCGGAACATCTCTTTCAACTGGATCGAATACGACGAGACCAGTTGTACGCGCACACGGGGGAAGTCGGCGTTGAACCGCTGCAAAACCCGGGGAATTGCCGGGTAGACAATATCATGCGGTACGCCCAGAACCACCTCGCCTTCATAGGCCTGATCGGTCAGCTTCGACATCACCTCGTCATTCAGCGATACCATGCGCCGCGCATAGGCCAGCAGTTGCTCGCCCGAGGCCGTCAGGGCGATCGTCCGGCCCGACCGGTCCAGCAACTCAAGCCCAAGCAGTTCCTCGAGCCGCTTCAGCTGCATCGACACGGCCGATTGAGTCAGGTGCAGAAATCCCGCGGCTCGGGTGACGCCGCCATGATCGGCCACGGCGACGAACGACCTGAGGGTCGTGATGTCGAGATTTCGCATATCAGCAATCCTTATGCTTCAATTCATAAACATTCATTTTTCATATATGACAGAGACCGCCATATAGATCAAGGAAGTTGATTGAATGCTCTGCCTCCATCACTTCTTGACAAAAGGACAACAATCATGACTCAAATTGCGATTTCCTGCCCCTCACCGGCGCCGCGCAAAACCGGATGGCTGCAGCGCCTTGTTTCCTTGCCCCGCCAACGGCGCGCACTGGCGCGGCTGGACGCCCGTCTGCTGAAAGATATCGGCGTCACACGCGCGCAGGCCGAGGCCGAGGCCGCACGCCCACTTTGGGATGCGCCGGATATCTGGTTTTCAGGCCGCTATTGACCCCATTTTGGCAGCGTTGACACCGCCAATGGCGGCGGTGTCGATTTTGCTCGCAATTCCGAGGGTTTTGCCGCCAAGACCCTTGAAACATGCGCCCGACTCTCCGATATTTGCCGTCAGAATGGTCCGCATCGCGGATCGGAATGGATTCAAGGGAGACCCTTAATGGCACAATTCGACACCGTCCGCACGGCGGCCGGCGCACGCACTGCCCAGATCGACGAGGGCCTGCGCGCCCACATGAACAAGGTCTACGGCACGATGTCCGTGGGCATGCTTATCACGTTTGCGGTGGCCTGGGCCGTTGGCACCAGCCCGCAGCTGCTGTCGGTGTTCCGCGACCCGATCACGCTCAGCCCGAATATCCTGGGCTGGATCGTGATGTTCGCCCCGCTGATCATGGTCTTTGCCTTCGGCGCCGCCATCAACCGCCTCAGCGCCGCCGGCGCCCAGCTGTTCTTCTATGCTTTCGCCGCCGTGATGGGCCTGAGCATGAGCTGGATTTTCGTGGCCTTCACCGGCATCTCGATCGCCCAGGTGTTCCTGATCACGTCGATCGCCTTCGCCGGCCTGTCGCTGTATGGCTATGTCACCAAGAAAGACCTTTCGGGAATGGGGACGTTCCTGATGATGGGCGTTATCGGCCTGATCGTGGCCATGGTGATCAACATTTTCCTTCAGTCGCCCGCCATCATGTTCGCCGTGTCGATCATCGGCGTTCTGATCTTTGCGGGACTGACCGCCTATGACACGCAGAACATCAAGGCGACCTACATTCAGCACGCCGCGCACGGCGACCAGGAGTGGCTGGGCAAATCCGCGATCATGGGCGCGCTGAACCTGTATCTGGACTTCATCAACATGTTCATGTTCCTGCTGCAACTGCTTGGAAATCGTGAGTAACCAGCGGCAGAATCCTGTCAGGAAACGGGCCCATTCCGGGCCCGTTTTTTTTTGCCCCGCTCCCAAACGAAAAGGACCCTGCCCACCGGCAGAGCCCCTGAACCCAAGTTCGATTTCGTTCGGATCAGCTACAGTTCAACGGAACCGCAAAGCCCGAACTGCGCGAGGAGTTGCCCTTGCGATAGACATCGCCAGCGGCCAGACAGCCCGTGAAGCGTTCGGTCTCACGCCCGAAAGCCGCACCCACCGAGTTGTCCACCTTGGTGCTATTGCTGGCGGTACGGACAACACCAAACAGCGTGCCGTTCACGTTGACCGTGCTCAGGAAGAGGTCTGTACTGCTGCCGACGAGTTGCACTGCGGTGTCGGCCGTACGCCCGCCGTTGTCGATGGCCACGCCGGCGATCTTGTCAAACGCTGCCTGGTCCGTCTGAACTTGAACCGCCGGAAGCTGGGCAAGCTCGGCCGGGACGTTGGTGGCAGGCGGCGTAAAGGCGACGGCGCCTTTTACGTCGGACACGGTGCGCGGTTCGCCGTCAATGCCAGTGAACCCGACACCCTGCCGGTTCCAAGGATCCTCACAAGCCGAAAGGGTCAGAACGGCGATGGCAGGCAACAAGATTTTTTTCATGGCGCTCAACATTTTGTGGAGGTTTGCCAAAGCCTATGGCCAGGGTGGCCGCAAAAGCAACCCGCAGGCGAACAGAATACCCGGCGTGCTGATGCACCACTGCAACGCGCGAAAGGGGTGAACCGGTGACCAACCTGCCTGAAAACAAGAAAGGGTCCTGACCGCGCCAGGACCCTTTTTCGTCTTGCGCCTGAAAAGGCAGATTACTTGATCTTGCCTTCCTTGTACTCGACATGCTTGCGAGCGACCGGGTCGTATTTGCGCACGGTCATTTTCTCGGTCATGGTGCGCGCGTTCTTCTTGGTCACGTAGAAGTGGCCCGTGCCCGCGGTCGAGTTCAGACGGATCTTGATTGTCGTCGGCTTCGCCATGGTTATCTCCTGCGTCCGAAAAGGCAGGGGCCTTTCGGTTGAATTCCTATGAGCGTGCGCTTTTACCCGCTCGCGCGCCCGAGTCAACCGGATTCGAAACGTGATACCGGAATAAACTGGCCGAGGCCTGGAATTTCTGGCAACGACGGCAAACGAGGCGAATTTCCAGCCCGCCAGCACTTGAGTCCCCACCGGAAAATACCAGCAGGCAGCGGATGCGCGGAGGGCCTGTAAGCCGGATCCTGTTCCGGGGTTGCCCCCTTCGATGACCATTCCTCTAGGCCGTGCATTGCTGCACGGCTCGAGCTGCCAACCCGGTCCCTCTCGGCCAAGGCAGGCCTAGCGGCGGTATCGGCTGACGCCGACCGGCCCGCGTGGGGACCCTATTTGGCATTGCTCCCGGTGGGGCTTGCCGTGCCGCCGCTGTTGCCAGCGGCGCGGTGGGCTCTTACTCCACCGTTTCACCCTTGCCATGATCTGCCGGAGGCGAACCTTCGGCGTCTCATGGCGGTTTGTTTTCTGTGGCGCTTTCCGTCGGGTTTCCCCGCCCGGGCGTTACCCGGCACCGTTGCCTTGTGGAGTCCGGACTTTCCTCTCGGGCCTAGGCCCCAGCGGCCATCCGGCCCTCCGCGCATTGAATTGGGTATGCCCCTGACCCGGGCACGTCAAGAGAGGAATGGAAGCTACAAGGGGCCAGCCCCTTCTTGGCCTTCGGCCAATTCAACCCCGGGATATTTTGGACCAGATGAAGGTTGGTCAGGCGAGGCGGTGCGGCTGCGGCAATGCAGCCACGTCCTCTGGGGCCAGCCCTCCCCTACCCCAGGGCCGAAAGCGCAACCGCACAGCAGCGAGCAGCGTTTCATCATCGACAGCAGCAGTATAGCCGGCGGCTTGGGCCACGGCGCGGAAGTAATGGGCCTCGGGCCGCGACAAAGGGGCGGCGTGAGCGCGCGGCGCGGCCAGCCCCTGACGTTCGAGTCGTATCCAGTCGAAACGTGGCCCGGGATCGTGTTTGCGCCCCGGCGCCATGTCCGAATGACCGATCACGCCGGCGGCCGGTATGGACCAACGGGTCATGATCTGCGGCAGAAGCCGCTCGAGTGCCCTTATCTGCGCCTGGGCGAAAGGATGATCGCCTCGGTTGTCGAGTTCGATCCCGATCGAGCGGGAGTTGATATCGCTCTGTCCCTGCCACTCGCCGACACCGGCGTGCCAGGCGCGATCCTCTTCACGAACCATCTGCCAGAGTGTTCCGTCACAGCCGATCAGATAGTGGGCCGATACCTCGGACGCCGGGTCGCACAAACGCTCGAGCGCGGCGCGGGCGCTGTTCATCGCGGTGTAGTGAAGAACCACCAGAGATGGCTTCAGCCCATCCCGGCGGGGGCCGAAATTGGGGGATGGGTGCCAGATCGGCGAGAGATCAGTTGCCGACGACACGGCGGAACGGGCTGGGGTCCCAGCCACAGGCAAAGCCGTCGCCATCCGGGTCCAGGCCCTTGCGGTCACGTTGTGGCCCGCCGCTGGCCAGGAAATCGATCTGAGCCTGATCTGCCGATGGGTATTTGGCGCAGTTCCGTTGCGCCTTGGCCTGAAGGTTGAACCCGGACCGGCTGTAGATCTGTGCCCCGACCGGATTAGTAGTGGACAATGCGTATTGCACGATATTGGGCTGGCCGTCCGCGCCACGCTGAGGAACCGCCGTCGGGGCGACCACCTCATAGGTCTGACGGTTTCTCTCGATCAGGGCGGCGTCATCCTGAATGCTGCGGCTGCTGGAGACCGCGGCAAAATCCTGTTCTTGCGAAATGCCGCTCGACGTCACCGTTGCCGGGGCCGGTGCCTGGGTGGAGGTACTGGCGAGCGCTGCGGCCGTTTGATTCGCGATATCCGCGGCGCTGCCATCGGTGGAATAGGTGACGGCGGAGGACTCGGCCGACCATGGCTCCTGCGAGATGGCTGGGGGCGGCAGCAGCGGATTGCCTGCTGCGCCCTGCCCCGCCAGTTGCGCCTCGCGCTGGGCCTGGTATTGCGGCGTATTGAACTCCGTGCCCTGAACCGGCGCCACCGTATCGCAAGCGGCGGCGACGGCGCACACGGGAATCACAAGAAGTTTGCGCATCGGACTGCTCCGTTCT
The DNA here is from genome assembly GCF_059613045.1 of Ruegeria sp. BHSC037. NCBI lineage: Bacteria > Pseudomonadati > Pseudomonadota > Alphaproteobacteria > Rhodobacterales > Roseobacteraceae > Ruegeria > Ruegeria sp. BHSC037. Next base: position 51,280 of record NZ_JBXWRT010000002.1, on the reverse strand, counting down.
TGCAGCGGTCGGGTCGACCGACCGTTACCACCATTTGCCCGGCTTGGCCACGAACCCCGCAGCGGATTCGAGCGCGTAGGCGGTGTTCAGCAGGTCGCCTTCCTCCCACGGGCGGCCGATCAGTTGCAGCCCCAGCGGCAGCCCCTGCTTGTCCAACCCGGCCGGAACCGAGATGCCCGGCAGACCGGCAAGGTTCACCGTCACGGTGAAGACGTCGTTGAGATACATCTGAACCGGGTCGGTTTCCTTCATCTCTCCCAGACCGAAGGCGGCCGACGGCGTTGCCGGGGTCAGAATCGCATCGACGCCCGCGGCGAACACGTCCTCGAAGTCTTTCTTGATCAGGGTCCGCACCTTTCGGGCGCGGTTGTAGTATGCATCGTAGAAACCGGCCGACAGCACATAGGTGCCGACCATGACCCGACGCTGCACCTCGTGGCCGAAGCCCTCGGCGCGGGTCTTTTCATACATCTCGGTGATGCCATCGCCCTGCGCCAACGTCGCGCGGCGGCCATAGCGCACGCCGTCATAGCGCGCCAGGTTCGACGACGCCTCGGCGGGCGCGATCACGTAATAGGCCGGCAGCGCGTATTTGGTGTGCGGCAGAGAGATGTCCACGATCTCGGCCCCCGCATCACGCAGCATTTCGGCGCCATCCGCCCACAGCTTTTCGATCTCGGCGGGCATGCCGTCCATCCGGTATTCCTTGGGGATACCGATCTTCTTGCCCTTGATGTCGCCGGTCAGCATCGCCTCGAAATTCGGCACCGGAATGTCGGCGCTGGTCGAATCCTTGGGGTCATGCCCGCACATCGCCTCGAGCATGATGGCGGCGTCGCGCACGTTCTTGGTCATCGGTCCGGCCTGATCCAGCGAGGACGCAAAGGCCACGATGCCCCAGCGCGAGCAGCGGCCATAGGTCGGCTTGATGCCGGTGATGCCGGTAAAGGCGGCGGGCTGACGGATCGAGCCGCCGGTATCGGTGCCGGTCGCCGCAAGGCACAGATCGGCCGCGACCGCCGCAGCCGAGCCACCCGACGAACCGCCGGGGGTCAGTTGCGCATCATCATTGCCGCGCCGCCACGGGCTGACCGCATTGCCGTAGACCGAGGTTTCGTTGGACGAGCCCATGGCGAATTCGTCCATGTTCAGCTTGCCCAGCATCACCGCGCCGGCATCGGCCAGTTGCTGCGAGACGGTGGATTCGTATTCGGGCTTGAAGCCCTCCAGAATGCGGCTGGCCGCCTGACTGGGCACGCCCTTGGTGCAGAACAGGTCCTTGATGCCGATCGGCAGGCCGCACATGGCGGGCGCGTCGCCGGCCTTGATGCGCTCGTCGGCGGCCTTGGCGCGCTCCAGCGCGATCTCGGGCGTCTTGTGGACGAAGGCATTGAGCGCGTCGGCCGCGTCTATCGCCTTAAGGCAGGCCTCGGTCAGCTCGACCGAGGTGGTTTCACCCTTGCGCAGCGCGTCGCGGGCCTCGGCCAGGCCCAGTTTGTTCAGATCGCTCATGTCTTACTCCACCACCTTGGGAACCGCGAAAAAGCCCTCGCGCGCGTCGGGGGCGTTGGACAGGATCTTGTCCTGCATGTTCCCGTCGGTCACCACGTCCTCGCGGCGCTTGAGCCGCATCGGCGTCACCGAGACCATCGGCTCGACCCCTTCGACGTCAACTTCGTTCAGCTGTTCGATGAACCCCAGGATCGTGTTGAACTCCGAGGCCAGCGCCGGCAGCGCATCATCCTCGACCTTGATCCGGGCCAGTTTGGCCACCTTGGCGGCGGTGCTTTGGTCAATCGACATGGGAAACCCTCGTGTGCGTTACAGGGGCATTTACCCGTCTGGTGCAGCAGTCGCAAGACCGCCTGCGTGCGGGAATGGTCGGGCGGCGCCGGGGCCAGACCGATCCGGAATACCCGCCACGCAAAAAAGTGAACCGTTTCGTTCACTTTTCACTTGAAGTCCGCGTGCTGCATCCCCTTATATTATAAACCAAACTGTTCAGTTCGGAGAAAGCCGATGAAATCAACCATGATTGCACTGTCTGTAGTTTTTGCCACCGCAGCAGCTCCGGCCTTTGCCCTGGGTGTCCCGATGGGCGACCTGACCCCGACGCTGACCTTTCCCGATCAGCACCCTTCGGATCAGGTGAGCCAGGAAAAAACCTCGCCCCGAAACTGACTTCGTTCTTGCCTCCCTGTTGGATCGGGCCGGTTTCCCCTTTTTTCCGGCCCAGTCCCCTACCTGCCCTCGTGGCGCCGCCGGCCCTTAACGGGTCGGCGCTTTTTTGTTGTGGCGCGATGCCTTATCGTACATGCACCACGCAGTATCGGGCTGGCTCAACCAGGTTTGCCGAACCCGTTTGACGAACGCAGGAGGTGTCATGACGGAGCGCAAGCAGAAGGTTCTGGACGCAATCGACGCAGCCAATTCGGCCGACCCCACCCAGGAAGACGGGCGCCCCGCTGCGCTGCTTTATGGCGAACGGATGAGCGCCGAGTTGCATCGACTGTTCCCCGACGCATCAGAGCCATTGCAGATCGCCGCCCGCGGCCAGCATGTCGAGCGCTGGAAGCTGGCCCGCTCGGCCTACCCCGAGGGGCGCGCGGGCTATCTGGCGTGGCGCAAGGCCCAAGCCGAGCATCACGCGCAGGTCGTGGCCGAGTTGATGTCCGAGGCCGGTTACGATCAGGCCGAGATCGACGCCGCCCGCCGTATGTTGCGCAAACAGGGCATCAAGCGCGACGACGACGTTCAGGCGCTGGAGGACGTGATCTGCTTTGTCTTTCTGAAATGGTATTTTGCACCCTTCGCCGCGAAACACTCGGGCGAAAAGATTCAGCGCATCGTCGAAAAGACCGCCCGCAAGATGTCGTCTGAGGCGCGCCGACGCGTGCTGGACGAGTTCGACCTGCCCGAAGACCTGGCCCGCGCTTTCAAGGATTGACACATCATGACCGATGACATGCGATTGTTGATCGACCTGCACCTGCCCAACGACCGGCAAGGCCCCGGCAGCGACGCGGCAACGGAAATGGCGTTGAAGCTGGCGGACGTGCAAGCCGATCCCGGACTGAAGGTCGCCGACATTGGCTGCGGCACCGGAGCCGCGGCCTTCTGCCTTGCGCGCCATCTAGGCGCATCGGTGACGGCAGTGGATTTCCTCCCGGAGTTTCTGGCCGAGCTGGAGAGACGCGCCCAGTTCTTGGGCCTGGCGGCCCGGATTCAGACGGTTGAGGCGTCGATGGAGGACCTGCCCTTCGACGATGCCAGCCTTGACGTGATCTGGTCGGAAGGCGCGATTTACAACATGGGGTTCGAAAACGGTCTGAACGCCTGGCGTCGGTTCCTGAAACCCGGCGGTGTCCTGGCTGTGTCCGAGCTGACCTGGCTGACCGATCAACGCCCCGAACCGCTGACACGGCACTGGGATGCCGCCTATCCCGAAGTTGCGACCGCCGGACATAAGATCCGCCAGATCGAGACGGCCGGTTATGAACCTGTCGGCTATTTCCCGCTGGGCTCCGACTGCTGGATGGACAATTATTATTTCCCTCTTCAACGCAGCTTCCCTGCCTTCCTCGACCGGCATGGCAATTCCGAGCAGGCCAAAGCCATTGTCGATGCCGAACGGGCCGAGATCGACTTGTACGAAACCTATTCCGACTTTGTCAGCTATGGGTTCTACGTGGCGCGGCGTCTGCCGGACTGACCGCATCCGTCATGGCCCGCCGGTAAACCTCGATCATCCAGCCCAGCATGGTGGCGTTCAGGATGTGCCACATAAAATGCGTTCCCATCGGGATGCGGGCGCAAAGCGGAGCATCGAGCGCGCGGAAGGTGATCGACGCGATCAGGATCGCAGCTCCGACCGCCAGACCCCAGGCCACCTGCGGCCTGCGCGCGCGCAAAAGATACGCATAGATCAGGATCAGCAACGGCACCGGAGCATATGCGGCCGACCCGCCCAGGCCAGAAACCAGCTGAAACACCGGTATGGTCAACGCCGCATAGGGGATGAACAAGGCTGTCAGCGCCGCCGCCTTCGGCGTGGATAGCTGCCAGATGTCCCGGTTCACGGCGAAGATATAGACCAAGATGAACAGCAGAATCGGCGTCGTATCCGCCAGCGCGGCCCAGACTTGCGCATGGGTATGAAACAGATAGCTGCCAATGCCGATCACCACCAGAATGGCGACCAGCAAGTTGGCCAACGGCAGACCCTGCCCCCGCACCCGCCGCCACATCACCCATGCCGCCAACAGAAAGGCCGCGTTGGACACGGCGTTTACGGGTTCGGCCCAATAGTCCGGCGACAGGCGCTCGCAATAGCCGTCGATTTCTCGCATCCAGTCCATGGATTTTTACATAGCCGATGCTAGGCTGGCCCTGAACCGGTTTCAGGAGGGTCTTTCATGAAAATCATCTGGTTGGGGCATGGCAGCTTCCGAATTCACGCGGCGGGACAAGTCCTGCTTATCGATCCCTGGCTGAGCGGCAACCCGATGCTGCCCGAGGACCAGCACGACGCAGCCATCCAAGGCGCCACGCATATCCTGCTGACCCACGCGCATTTCGACCACGTCGCCGACGTTCTGCCGCTGGCCAAACGCCTGAACATTCCGGTGGTGGGCCAATACGACGTCATGGCCCATTGGGCCGAGGCCGAAGGGATCGAGACCATCGGCTTCAACAAAGGCGGCCGGGTCGACCTGAACGGGGTCAAGGTCGACATGGTGCCGGCCTCGCACAGCTCGACCTTCGCCACACCCTATAGCCCGCGCGCCGGTGGGTCCGAGGTGGGGTTCATCCTGTCGGCTGATGGTCATACGGTCTATGTCTCGGGCGACACCACGATCATGGCCGACATGGAGTGGATCGGCGACTATTACAAACCGGATATCGGCATTCTGTCGGCGGGCGGCTATTTCACGATGGATATGAAAGCCGCCGCCTATGCCGCCCGGCGGTATTTCGACTTCAAGACGGTGATCCCCTGCCACTACCGGACCTTCCCGATCCTGGAACAATCCGCCAAGGACCTGGCGGATGGGCTGCCGGGCGTGACCGTCATCGAACCCGAGGTCCTGCAGGAGATCGAGCTTTGACACCCGCGCTGGCCTTCTCGACGGAAGAATACGCGGCGCGGCTGGCCAAGACCCGTTCCGCGATGGCCCAGCGGGGTGTCGAAACCCTGCTGGTTGCGGACCCGTCGAACATGGCCTGGCTGACAGGGTATGACGGCTGGAGCTTCTACGTCCCGCAGATGGTGATCGTCCCGCGCGACGGCGCGCCCCTGTGGTGGGGCCGGACGCAGGACAAGCCCGGCGCGGCGCAGACCACCTGGCTGGACCCCACCGACCTGCACGACTGGCCTGAAGAGCATGTACAGCACCCCGAACATCACCCGGTCGAGTCGCTGGCATCGCTGCTGCGCGAGCGCGGCTGGACAACCCATCTGGGTGTCGAGATGGAAAATTATTACTACTCGGCCGCCAGCCACCGGATCCTTGAGACCGCGTTCGGCCGCGATGCGCTGATCGACGCGACCGGGTTGGTGAACTGGCAGCGTGCGGTCAAAAGCGAGGCCGAGATCGCCCTGATGCGCAAGGCCGGGCAGTTGACCGCGCATATGCACGCAGTGCTGCGCGACGGGTTCCGCCCCGGGGTTCCCAAGAACGTGCTCGTGGCCGAGGTTCAGGCTGCGGGCATCGCCGGGCTGCCGGGTCTTGCGGGCGACTATCCCGCGATTGCGCCCATCGCGCCCTCGGGGGCCGAGGCCTCGGCCTCGCACATCACTTGGAACGACCGTCCGCTGACACCGGGCGAGGCGACCTATTTCGAAATCTCGGGCTGCCATCGCCGTTATCACTGCCCGGCCAGCCGCAGCCTGTTTCTGAGTGACCCACCCGCCGAGATCCGGCGCGCGGAAACCGCGATCCTCACCGCGATTGAGGACACGCTTGCCGCCGCCCGCCCCGGCGCCACCTGCGAAGAGATCGCCGCCTGCGTCTATGACAGCTTTGCCCGGGCCGGCTATGTCAAAGGCAATCGCACGGGCTATCCGGTGGGCCTGAGCTATCCGCCCGATTGGGGTGAGCGCACCATGAGCCTGCGCCCCGGCGACAGCACCGTTCTGCAGGACAACATGACCTTTCACCTGATGCCGGGTCTTTGGACCCCCGATTGGGGGCTGGCCATCACCGAAACCTTCGTGGTCACGCCGACGGGCGGGCAACCCTTGGCAGACATCCCCCGCGAACTGGTCGTGAAATCGGCCTGAGCGCGCCTCAGCCTTTGGGCCCGCCGCCACCGCGCTGCGCGGCAAAGAAATCGCGCAACAACCGGGCGCAGTCCTCGGCCGCGATGCCGTCATAGACGTCCGGCCTGTGATGGGCCTGAGGGTGCGAGAACACCCGCGCCCCATGCGCCACGCCGCCCGATTTCGGATCGGCGGCCCCATAGTAGATCCGCCGGATCCGCGCCGCCGCCAGCGCCGCGGCGCACATAGCGCAGGGCTCCAGCGTGACATACAGGTCATGCCCCGTCAGACGCTCGGACCCGACGGCCCGGCAGGCGGCGCGCAGGGCCATGATCTCGGCATGCGCGGTCGGGTCGTGCAACTCGCGCGTACGGTTGCCGTCTGCCGCGATGATCTGCCCGTTGGGCGACACGATCACCGCTCCCACTGGAACCTCGCCCCGATCACCCGCCGCGCGCGCCTGTTCCAGCGCCTTGTCCATATGCGTTCTGAAGACCATGCCCCTGACTGCCCCAGAAACCCACCTTTCGCAAGCCGCGCCGATGCGCTATGCGCAGGGCATGAGCAACACCCCTCCTCCCGGCGACCGGATCGCCAAAGTGCTGGCCCGCGCCGGCATCGCCTCGCGCCGCGAGGCCGAACGCATGATCGAAGCGGGCCGCGTGACCGTGAACGGCAAAACCATCGACAGCCCGGCGCTGAACGTCACGCCCAACGACAGGATCACCGTCGACGGCAAGCCCGTGGCCGAGCCCGAACCCGCGCGTCTGTGGCTGTATCACAAGCCAACCGGTCTGGTGACCACGAACCGCGACGAAAAAGGCCGCCCCACGATCTTCGACAACCTGCCCGAGGGCATGCCCCGCGTCATGAGCGTTGGCCGGCTGGACCTGAATTCAGAGGGCCTGTTGCTGCTGACCAATGACGGGGCCATCAAGCGCAAGCTCGAGCTGCCCTCGACCGGCTGGCTGCGCAAATACCGGGTGCGGATCAACGGCCGCCCCAAGGACGAGGACTTTGCCCCCCTGCGCCAAGGTCTTGTGATCGAGGGCGAAAGGTTCCAGCCCATGACCGTGTCGCTGGACCGCCAGCAAGGTGCGAATGCATGGCTGACGATCGGACTGCGCGAGGGCAAGAACCGAGAAATCCGCCGCGCGATCGAAGACATCGGCTTTACCGTGAACCGGCTTTTGCGCGTGTCCTACGGACCGTTCCAGCTGGGCAATCTCAAACCCGGCGAGGTCGAGGAAATCCGTCGCCGCGTTCTACGCGACCAGCTGGGCCTGGAACCCGAAACCCCACCGGCTGCTGCGAAACGCTCAAGCCGCCCCCAAAGATCCCGCAGGCCGGGCGGCAAGAAATCACGCAATTGACGCGGGTTATCGAACCTTCCCCCTAGCGCCAAGCCCCTTGATACCCTAGGTTTTCAAGGGGACAACCGCAGTTGGAGGACGTCATGTCCGGGACCGGAGTGCAAAAAATGGCCTACGCGGCCCTGCTGGTGCTGTTGTTCGGCGTCTGTACCGGTTGGCTCGGGGGGCTCTGAAGCCATGGCCAAGCGATACGGCGGAAAGTTCAGCCCCGACGGCCAGTCCGACACCGACGCGCCCGCCCAGCGCGGGCAATACGATGGCGCCCGGGTGAACCCGGTCGGCGCACGCGCCAATGTCCTGTTCGTTCCGGCGATCCCTCTGGTCTTTTTGTCGCTCAACGACGGCGCGATCGGGATGACCCTGGGATTGCTCGCCGCCGGCATTCTGACCGCTGCAGCCTTTCTGCTGCGTGAAGGGCTGAAAGCCGAAGATGCCTACAACGCGCGCCGCACCGCGCGCCGCCCAGCCTTTCCCCGCAAGATCTTCTCGTCCGTTTTGACCGGGCTTGGGGTGGGTCTGGCCGCCTATCGCAACGACTATCTGGATGCCGAGGCCGCCAGCCAGGTCAGCCTCCTAGCGCCGATCTTGTTCGGCGGCGTGGCCACGGCCCTGCATTCCGTCGCCTTCGGCCTCGACCCGATGAAAAACAAGGGCATGGAGGGCGTGGACACCTATCAGCAAGACCGGGTTGCCCGCGTGGTCGAAGATGCCGAAGCGCATCTGAACCAGATGTCGGATGCCATCAAACGGGCCGGCGACCGCAGGATCGAAGCCCGGGTCGAGCGGTTTCAAACCACCGCTCGCGATCTGTTCCGTACGGTCGAGGAGGATCCTCGCGATCTGGCCGGTGCCCGCAAATACCTGACCGTCTATCTGCAGGGAGCCCGGGATGCGACGATCAAGTTTGCCGATGTATATGCGCGCACCCGCGACCCACAGGCTCTGTCCGATTACTCGGCGCTGCTGGACGACCTCGAGCAGAATTTCTCGGCCCGCACCCGAAAGATGCTATTGGATGACCGCAGTGATCTGACGGTCGAAATCGACGTGCTGCGCGAAAGGCTGCAGCGCGAAGGCGTCCGGCTGGACTGACCGGCCAAACCAAGAACAGGGAAGCTTCTCATGTCTGACGAAATCAAGAAAAAGGCGGCCGAGGCCGAAACGCTGGTTCAGGAAGTTGTGGCCGTCGCGTTGCCCGAGCCGAGTTCCGAGATCGTGCCTTTGGAAGAAGCCGACGAACCGGTCGGCGCCGAGATCCGCAAGCGCATGGCCGAGATCGACATGGGCGACACCAACTCGATCGTGTCCTTCGGGTCGGCTGCGCAGGCCGAGCTGCAGGAAATCAGCCAGGCCATGCTGGCTGACGTTCGCAACAAGGATGTCGGACCCGCCGGCGACAGCCTGCGCGACATCGTCACCACGATCCGTGGCTTTTCCGTGTCTGAACTGGACGTGCGCCGCGAGCGCAGTTGGTGGGAGAAACTGCTGGGCCGCGCCGCGCCTTTCGCGAAGTTCACCGCGCGCTACGAAGAGGTGCAGGATCAGATCGACCGGATCACCGACAACCTTCTGTCGCACGAACACACGCTGCTGAAGGACATCAAGTCGCTGGACCTGCTGTATGAAAAGACGCTGGATTTCTATGATGAACTGGCGCTGTACATCGCGGCCGGCGAAGAAAAGCTGACCGAACTGGACAGCCACGACATCCCCGAGAAAGAGGCCGAGGTGCAGGCAGCCCCGGAAGATCAGCAGGTGATGAAGGCGCAGGAACTGCGCGACCTGCGGGCCGCCCGCGACGATCTGGAACGCCGTGTGCATGACCTGAAGCTGACGCGGCAGGTGACGATGCAATCGCTGCCCTCGATCAGGCTGGTTCAGGAAAACGACAAGTCACTGGTGACCAAGATCAACTCGACCTTGGTGAACACCGTGCCGCTGTGGGAAACCCAGCTGGCGCAGGCGGTCACCATCCAGCGCAGCGCCGAGGCCGCAGCCGCCGTGCGCGACGCCAATGATCTGACGAACGAGTTGCTGACCTCGAACGCCGCAAACCTGCGCCAGTCGAACAAGATGATCCGCGAGGAAATGGAGCGCGGCGTGTTCGACATCGAAGCCGTCAAAAAGGCCAACGAGGATCTGATTGGCACGATCAATGAAAGCCTCGCCATCGCAGATGAGGGCAAAGCCCGCCGCGCCGCCGCCGAGCAAGAGCTGAAGAAAATGGAGGCGGAACTGCGCGACACGCTGGCCTCGGCCAAGGCCCGCAAAGACGGGTTGGGCGACACCGCCGGAACGGCCGTGCCGAAATAAGGGCTGCGCGCATGCGGATGAGGCATCTTCTTGGGCGCATCTGCGGCTTGGGCGCATTGCTGATCGTCGCCGGCTGCGACGATCAGCTCAAGACGTCGCTGGCGCCGCAGGCTCGACCCGAGGCTGCTCCATCCGCTGATGTCTACGTTGAACCTTCGGCCGCCAGCCGGGACCTGGCCCGCTACTACGAGCGGGTCGAGCGCGACCTGCTGACGCGCGGCCTGCTGCGCACCGACGGGGGCGGGCCGGATACCCCGTATGACGCCGACGATCTGGCGCGGAATTTCGAAACCATCGCGTTTTTCAATGAGTATCCCGGCACCACTGTTTCGGCGGGCGGGCAACGCGTCGGTGGGCGCCTGAGCCGCTGGGCCAGCCCGGTCCGCGTTGCGGTCGAGTTCGGTCCCTCGGTTCCGCCACAGCGCCGCGCGGCGGACAGTGCCGATGTACAGGCCTTCTCGGCCCGGTTGGCGGCCCTGACCGGCCATCCCGTGTCCTCGGTCAGCCGCAACGGCAATTTCCACGTCTTCATCGCCGGTCAGGATGACACCGAATATGTGCAGGCCCGGCTGCGTCAGCTGATCCCCGGCATCGCGCAAGAGCAACTGGATCTGTTCGCGGATCTGCCACGCTCGTTCTATTGTTTTGTCTTCGCCTCGGCCACGCGCGGGGCGCCGAACACCTATACGCGCGCCGTCGCCCTGGTGCGCGCCGAGCAACCCGACCTCATGCGTCTGAGCTGCATCCACGAGGAAATCGCCCAGGGGCTGGGGCTGCCCAATGACAGCCCCCGGGCGCGGCCTTCGATCTTCAATGATGACGACGAATTCGCCCTGCTGACCAGCCATGACGAAAAGCTGCTGACGATGTTGTATGATCCGCGCCTGAAACCCGGCATGACCGCGCAAGAGGCCGCGCCGGTGGTGCGGATCATCGCCCGTGAATTGATGGGGCAGTCGCTTTGACCCCGATGACAGGAGAACCCAGATGGGAATTTTCGATTTTCTGACCGGAGAATTCATTGATGTCATTCATTGGGTGGACGACACCCGCGACACGATGGTCTGGCGGTTCGAGCGCGAGGGACACGAGATCAAGTATGGCGCCAAGCTGACCGTGCGCGAAGGCCAGGCGGCCGTATTCGTTCACGAGGGCCAGCTGGCCGACGTGTTCACGCCCGGCCTCTACATGCTTGAAACCAACAACATGCCGATCATGACGACGCTGCAGCACTGGGATCACGGGTTCCAGTCGCCGTTCAAGTCCGAGATCTATTTCGTGAACACGACCCGGTTCAACGACCTGAAATGGGGCACCAAGAACCCGATCATGCTGCGCGACCCCGAATTTGGCCCGACCCGGATCCGCGCCTATGGCACATACACGATCCGGGTCAAGGACCCGGCTCGTTTCCTGGTCGAGATCGTGGGCACCGATGGCGAGTTCACCATGGACGAGATCAGCTTTCAGATCCGCAACATCATCGTGCAGGAATTCAGCCGGGTGATCGCGGGGGCAGGCATCCCGGTTCTGGACATGGCCGCCAACACCGCCGATCTGGGCAAGCTGATCGCGGCCGAGGTCTCGCCGGTGCTGGACGGTTATGGGCTTGAGATGCCGGAATTCTACATCGAGAACATCTCGTTGCCGCCGGCGGTCGAGGCGGCGCTGGACAAGCGCACCTCGATGGGGCTGGCGGGGGATCTGGGCAAGTTCACCCAGTATTCGGCGGCCGAGGCGATGACGGCGGCCGCCAGCAACCCAAGCGGTGGCGGCGGTATGGGTGCTGGCCTTGGTATGGGAATGGGCATGGCGATGGCAAACCAGATGTCGAACATGGCAGCGGGTCGGCCGTCAGGCCCGTGGGGCGCGCCCGCGCCCGCTGCCCCGCAACCGGCCGCGCATGTGGCCCCGCCGCCTCCGCCTCCGGTCGAGCATGTGTGGCATATCGCGGTAGACGGTCAGACCAGCGGGCCGTTCTCGAAGGCCAAGATGGGCCGCATGGCCAGCGCGGGCAAGATTTCGCGGGACACCTTCGTGTGGACACCAGGTCAGGACGGATGGAAGAAAGCGGGCGAGGTACAGGAACTCGCGCAGCTTTTCACGATTCTGCCGCCTCCACCGCCCGAGGCATGAGGCATCGGCATGACCGCATCGCGGAAACGCTCGAAGACAGGCGGGCGCAAAGCGCCGCAGCCGCCGCAATTCATCTGCCCGTGCTGCGGTTATGTCACCCTGGCCGAGCGCGGGGCCTATCTGATCTGCGCGGTCTGCTTTTGGGAGGACGAGGACATTCTGTACGACAAGAACCCCCGCGAACCCTCTGCCGCCAACCACGGCCTGACGCTGGCCGAGGCGCGCGAGAATTTCAGGGCGATCGGGGCCTGCGAGGCCGCTATGCTGCCGCATGTCCTGCCCGAGGTGCAGCGCGCAGCCTATATTCACTTTCCCGTCGACAACTGACCACCTATGACACAGCCCCCTGCCCCACCACCCGGCTCTGCGGAACACCGTTTTCCATGTGACAATTGTGGCGCGGACTATCGCTTCGATCCGCAATCCGGCACGCTGACCTGTGACCATTGCGGCCATTCCGAACCGATCGGTGCTGGCCCTTGGGGAGGCGCCAGCCTGCGCGAGCTGGACTTCGACGCGGCCATCGCCGACCGCCTGCCCGACAGCGAGATCGAAGAGACGAGGGTTCTGACCTGCCCCAACTGCGCGGCGCAGGTCGAGTTCGACCCCAACACCCACGCCGCGGAATGCCCGTTCTGCGCCACCCCGGTCGTGACCGATACCGGCGTGAACCGGCACATCAAACCGCGCGGCGTACTGCCCTTTGCGCTTGACGAACGCGCCGCGCACAAGGCCATGAGCGACTGGCTGGGGCGACTGTGGTTCGCGCCGAACGGGCTCAAGGACTACGCCCGCAAAGGCCGCAGTATGCAGGGTATCTATGTGCCCTACTGGACGTTCGACGCCGATACGAAATCGGCCTATCGCGGCGAACGGGGCGTGGTCTATTACGAAACCCGGACCGTGATGCGTGACGGCAAGCGGGTGCAACAGCAGGTACCCAAGGTGCGCTGGACACCGAAATCCGGCCGGGTGGCCCGGTTCTTCGATGACGTGCTGGTGCTGGCCTCGCAATCCTTGCCCAAATCATACACCGACGCGCTGCAACCTTGGGACCTGCCCGCGCTGGAACCCTATCAGCCCGAGTACCTGGCCGGGTTCCGGGCCGAGGCCTATACGGTCGATTTGCAGCAAGGCTATCAGGAGGCCCGCGGCCACATGGCCCGCGTGATCGAGCGCGACGTCCGCTTTGACATCGGCGGCGACCGGCAGCGCATCCACGCGATCGAAACCGACATCCGCGACGTGACCTTCAAGCACATCCTGCTGCCCGTCTGGATGGCCGCCTACAAGTATCGCGGCCAGACCTATCGCTTTGTCGTCAACGGTCGCACCGGTCAGGTGCAGGGTGAACGGCCCTGGTCGGCGATCAAGATCACGATTGCGGTCGTCCTGGGCCTGCTGGCGGCAGCCGGCATCGGGTATCTGGTGGCGACCGGACAGCAATGACCGCTGGGTTCCGCCGCCGAAAACTCTGCCGCGGAACCCCTTGAACATCCCCGGCTTCTCACCCATCCTGCCGCCGGCTGCCCCGGAGGAGAGGACGACGTGACCCTGGCCGATCTGAACACGCTTCTGACCGCGCGCCATTCCTGCCGCGCCTTCCGGCCCGATCCGGTGCCGCGGGGTGACATCGAACGGATCCTGACCAGCGCGGCCCGGGTGCCCAGCTGGTGCAACGCGCAGCCCTGGCAGGTGGTCGTGACCAGCGGCGCGGAAACGGATGCGTTCCGCAGCGCTTTGCGGGCCGAGGCCGAGACAGGCCAGGCGGAGCCCGACCTGCCCTTTCCGACCGGCTATTCCGGCGTCTATCAGGACCGGCGCCGGGCCTGCGGATGGGCCCTGTACCAAGCAGTAGGCGTAGAGAAGGGCGACCGCGCCGGATCGGCCCGGCAGATGATGGAAAACTTCAACCTGTTCGGCGCCCCGCATTGCGCCGTCCTGTCCAGCCCGGCGGAACTCGGCCCCTATGGCGCGATGGATTGCGGCGGGTTTGTCACGGCTTTCACACTGGCGGCACAGGCCTTGGGCATCGCCACGATCCCTCAGGCGGCGGTGGCCGCCTATGGGCCGTTCTTGCACCGCTATTTCAAGATCCCCGATAACCGGCTGATCCTGTGCGCGATTTCCTTCGGCTATCCGGATACCGACCATCCGGCCAACCAATTTCGGACCGAGCGCGCCACGCTGGACGAGTTCGTCACCTGGCGTGGGGCTTCGGCCGAGTGAGCGGAGTTTGAGAAAGACACCGATATGCGCGCATTGATACAAAGGGTGTCCGAGGCATCGGTCTCGGTCGAGGGGCAACTCATTGGCCAGTGCGGGCCGGGGCTGTTGGTGCTGGTCTGCGCCATGCAGGGTGACGACGACTCCCGCGCCGAGCAACTGGCGGCAAAGATTGCCAAGCTGCGGATCTTCAAGGATGACGCGGGCAAGATGAACCGGTCCGTGCTGGACATCGGCGGCTCGGTCCTTGTGGTAAGCCAGTTCACGTTGGCTGCCGACACCTCGCGCGGGAACCGCCCCGGATTTGCGGCGGCCGCCGATCCCGCAACCGGCGAACGCCTGTACGAACACTTTGCCCACGCGCTGGCCGCGCTTGGCGTTCCGACCGAAACCGGGTCTTTCGGAGCGGATATGGCGGTGTCCCTGATCAATGACGGCCCGGTTACGATCTGGATGGACATGTGATGACGATGCAGGATCAGGCGATCGCGATCTGGAAGGCTGGCGTTGCCGCCGTTGACGGCTACGGCGCGGTCAAGGCGGCGCTGCCCGATGTTCCGCGCCCCGATCAGATTCTGGCGGTAGGCAAGGCCGCGGCGGCGATGATGAATGCAGCGCAGGATCATTTCGGCAAGACACCGGGCCTTGTGGTCACGAAAGACGGCCATGCCGAAGGGCTGCCGTCACATCTGCAGATCATCGAAGCCTCTCACCCCGTGCCCGATGCCCGCAGCCTGAAGGGCGGCCAGGCTCTGCGCGCGGCGGTTCAGGCCATGGGTCCCGGCAAGCATCTGTTGCTGCTGGTCTCGGGCGGTGCGTCCTCGCTGGCCGAGGATCTGGTGCCGGGGGCCACCCTCGAAGATCTGGCGCGGCTGAACGCGCAGCTGCTGTCCGAGGGCCTGGACATCACCGCCATGAACGCCCGCCGGCGCGAGATGTCGCGGATCAAGGGCGGGGGCCTGCTGGCCGGTTTCGGCGGAGCGCGCGCGACGGTCCTGGCCATTTCGGACGTACCGGGGGACGACATCGGCGTCATCGGATCGGGCATCGGCGCCGCACCCGAAGCCCCTCAATTCGAATCCAGAGTCGAGATCATTGCCTCGAACGCACATGCACGCCGCGCCGCAGCCTACGCGGCACGTGCCGCCGGTCTAGACGTTCTGGCCGAGGAAGAGTCCCTGCACGACGACTATCTGTCCGTCGCCGCTGATATCGGCGCGCGGCTTCGCCAGATGCCGCCGGGCGCGATGATCTTTGGCGGAGAGCCAACGGTTGTCCTGCCCGAAAACCCGGGACGAGGCGGGCGGAACCAGGCGCTGGCCCTGGCGCTGGCGCGCGAGATTCAGGGATGCGAGGGGCTGTATGTCGTGGTCGGTGGAACCGACGGAACCGACGGGCCGACCGATGCGGCCGGCGGTGTCGTGACCGGCGCGACATGGGCCAATGGGGCGGACAAGGCCTTGCGCGATGCCGATGCGGGCTCGTTCCTTGACCGGGTCGGCGCTTTGCTGGTGACCGGCCCCACGGGAACCAATGTCATGGATCTGGTTGTCGCAACAAAGGAATGAATTGACGCTTTTCCTCTCACACCATCCGCCGATGCGCCCGAGACTGGACGCATGATACAGGCGAAAAACTCACTAGCCGAGATCGAAGAGGTTCCGGACCAAGGCATCATTCTGTCGGACGGCTGCCGCCTGTCGGCTCGGATCTGGCGACCTGTCGATGCGGCGCAGCACCCGGTGCCCGCCATCCTGGAATACCTGCCTTATCGCAAGCGCGACGGCACGACGGCGCGCGATGCCCTGACCCATCCTTGGTTTGCCAAACGGGGATACGCCTGCATCCGCGTCGACATGCGCGGCAATGGTGACAGCCAGGGACTGATGGAGGATGAATACACCCAGCAGGAACTGGATGACGCCGTCGAAGTGATCGAGTGGCTGGCCCAACAGCCCTGGTGCAGCGGCGCGGTCGGGATGATGGGGATCAGCTGGGGCGGCTTCAACGCGCTGCAGGTGGCGGCGCTGCAGCCCGCCCCGTTGAAGGCCATCATCACCTTATGTTCGACCGCCGACCGCTATGCCGATGACATCCACTACAAGGGCGGCTGCCTGCTGAACGAGAATCTGGGCTGGGGGGCCACCATGTGGTCGTATTCGTCCCGCCCGCCCGACCCAGCGCTGCGTGACGACTGGCGCGAGATGTGGCTGCAGCGGTTGAAGGCCGAACCGTTCCTGCCCGCGGTCTGGCTGCGGCACCAGACCCGTGATGCCTATTGGCGGCATGGGTCTGTCTGCGAAGACCCCGGCGCGATCCGGGCCGCGACTCTGGCGGTGGGCGGCTGGGGAGATGCCTACAAGAACACGGTGCCCTGGCTGGTCGAGAACCTGACCGCGCCCGTCAAAGGCATCGTCGGCCCCTGGGTGCATAAGTATCCGCATTTTGCCGTGCCCGAACCACGCATCGGCTTCCTGCAAGAGGCGCTGCGCTGGTGGGACCGCTGGTTGAAGGGCGAAGAGACCGGCGTCGAACAGGACCCGGCCTATCGCGCCTATCTGATGGATGGCGTGCGCCCGGCGCGCTGGTATGCCGAGCGCCCCGGCCATTGGATCACCGAGGATGACGGCGCTACGTCCCACCTGCCGACTGTCACCCTGCCCCTTTCCGATGCAGGGCTGGGTGTGAACGGGCCGCTGAATGCCCGCGTCCGCTCGCCCCATCACTGCGGGATGGATGGCGGCGAGTATTGCGCCATCTGGCTGGGTCCCGACATGCCCGGTGACCAGCGGGCAGATGACGCGCTGTCCGCCTGTTTCGACACCGCGCCACTGGCCGAAGACATGAATCTGGTCGGCGCGCCGCGCATCCGGTTGACGCTTGCCGCCGACCGGCCCCAGGCACAGATCGCCGTGCGCCTGAACCATGTGCACCCGGATGGCGCCTCGACCCGGATCACCTATGGCGTGCTGAACCTGGCCCACCGGGACAGCCATGCCGACCCGCGCCCGCTGAAACCCGGAGAGCCTTGCGACATCGCGCTGGATCTCGACCACATCGCCTATCGTGTGCCCAAGGGGCACCGCTTGCGCATCGCGATCTCGAGTGCGTACTGGCCGTTGATCTGGCCCACGCCCGAAACCGCCGAACTGCACCTGACCGGCGGTAACCTGACCTTGCCCCTTCGCCCCCGGGCCAATGGCGATGAATGCGTCTTTCCGCCGCCCGACGCTGAGACCGCATGGCAGGTCCGCCACCTGCGTCCTTCCAACCACGCCCGCCGCGTCGAAACGGACATGACCACCGGCCTGATCCACCTGGTCATCGAGGACGATTTCGGACTGGTCCAGGATGCCGACCACGGTCTGATCAGCGGCGGCACCGCGCACGAGAAATGGACCATCCACCCCGACGATCCCCTCTCTGCGCGCGGCGATTGCGCCTGGGTGCAGGAGCTGGAACGCGACGCGCTGCGCCTACGCACCGAGGCGCGCTGCGAGATGTGGGCGGACCTGACCCATTTTCACCTGCGGGCGACGCTCGACGCGTTCGAGAATGATACGCCCATCTTTTCAAAATCACTGGAGGACTGCATCCCGCGCTATCAGATGTGATGGACCGGCCCCCGCGGCACCCGAGATTTGACCTTGCCCGGTGGCGTGAAATGCGCGAACGTTGACTCATGCGTCAATAAAAAGCCCCCAACGGGCGAAAAACTCAAGCAACTGGGAGTAACTTGAATGAACGAACAACTCACTCACATGGCCAGCCAGGTGACCGCCGGGAAACTGACCCGCCGCGAATTCATGGGCAAGGCAGCCGCACTGGGCGTTTCGGCGGCCATGGCCAGCACCATCTTTGCGGATGCCGCCCGCGCCGCCGGCCCCAAGAAGGGCGGCGACCTCAAGCTGGGCCTGCAGGGCGGTGAATCCACAAACTCACTGGATCCGGCCACCTATGCCAGTTCGGTTCCGTTCCAGAACGGCAAGCAGTTCGGTGACCAACTGGTCGAAGTCGCCCCTGACGGCACGATCGAGCCGCGCCTTGCCGAAAGCGTTGAAGGCAGCGCCGATGCAAAGGTTTGGACGTTCAAACTGCGTCAGGGGGTCGAGTTCCACAACGGCAAGACCATGACCAGCGAAGACGTGCTGAAAACGATGCAGCGCCACTCGAACGAAGATTCGAAGTCGGGCGCATTGGGCATCATGAAGGGCATCGAGTCGATGAAGGCCGATGGCGAGTATTTTCAGGTCACCCTGAACGAGCCGAACGCCGATCTTCCTTACTTGATGGCCGACTACCACCTGATCATCCAGCCGGACGGCGGAATGGACAACCCGGGCGCAGGTATCGGCACCGGTCCGTACAAGCTGGAAGCGGACGAACCCGGTGTGCGCCACCTGTTCACCAAATTCGAGAACCACTGGAACCCGGATTTCGGCAACTTTGACAGCGTCGAAGTGGTGGTCATCAACGATGCCACGGCCCGGACGGCTGCGCTGCAGTCAGGTCAGGTCCACGCGATCAACCGGGTTGAGCCCAAGGTTGCAGACCTGCTGGGTCGTGCACCCAACCTGACCGTGCATTCCACGGCAGGTCGCGGCCACTACGTGTTTATCATGCATTGTGACACGGCGCCGTTCGACAGCAACGAACTGCGGACTGCTCTGAAATACGCGATCAACCGCGAAGAGCTGGTCGAGAAGGTACTGCGCGGCTATGGCTCGGTCGGGAACGACATGCCGATCAACGCAGCATACCCGCTGTTCGATGAGACGATCCCGCAGCGTGAGTTCAGCGTCGAAAAAGCAGCCGAACACTACAAGAAGTCCGGCCATGACGGGTCGCCCATCATTTTGCGTGTGGCCGACGGAGCCTTCCCTGGCGCCGTGGATGCCGCAGCCCTGTTCCAGCAGACCGCCCAGCAGGCCGGGATCCCGCTTGAGATCAAGCGCGAGCCGAATGATGGCTACTGGTCCGAAGTTTGGAACGTTCAGCCTTTCTGCGCGTCCTACTGGGGCGGCCGTCCAGTGCAGGACCAGATGTACGCAACTGCCTATCTGTCCACCGCCGACTGGAACGACACCCGGTTCAAGGTCAAAGAGTTCGACGACCTGCTGTTTGCCGCGCGTGCCGAGCTGGACCCGGCAAAGCGCAAGGCAATCTACAGCCAGATGGGTATGATGGTCCGTGACCAGGGCGGCCTGATCTGCCCGATGTTCAACGACTTTGTCGAAGGCATCAGCAACCAGCTGGATGGCTGGGAAACTGATCCGACCCAAGAGATGATGAACGGCAACATGTCCCGCAAGATGTGGTTCGTCTAACTCGGATCGACAGGTATGCATCCTATCATCAAACTGGTTTCCCAGCGCCTGGCGCTGGGATTCCTCTTGCTGTTTGGCGCTTCGGCCCTGATTTTCGGGTTGACCGAGGCCCTACCCGGAGACGCCGCGCAAGCCGTCCTGGGGCAGTCCGCGACCCCTGAATCCCTTGCCAACCTGCGTGAGGAGATGGGGCTGAACCGTCCCGCCTTGACCCGGTATTTCGAATGGCTTGGCGGAATTGTCCAAGGTGACATGGGCACGTCCCTGACCAACAAGCTGGACATCGCCGAGTCGGTCAGCAACCGATTGGGCAATACGTTGTTTCTTGCCTTCTGGGCGGCCATCGTCTCGGTGCCCCTTGCAATTTTCCTTGGCCTCGTCGCGGTCCGCTATCGCAACCGCTGGCCCGACAAGCTGATCTCGGCCGTCACCCTGACGACGATCTCGATCCCCGAGTTCCTGATCGGCTATGTCTTGGTTTATTTCGTGGCAGTCAAACTGGGCATGTTCTCGCCGCTGGCGATGATCAATGACAGCATGTCCTTTTGGCAGAAACTGAACTCGATCGCGCTGCCTGTCATCGTGCTGACCATGGTGGTTCTGGCACACATGATGCGCATGACCCGCGCCGCGATCCTGAACGTGATGCAGTCGGCCTATGTCGAAACGGCCGAACTGAAGGGCCTGAGCAACTTCAAGGTCATCTGGCGCCATGCCTTCCCGAACGCCATCGCCCCCATCGTGAACGTGGTGATGCTGAACCTGGCCTATCTGGTCGTGGGTGTGGTCGTCGTCGAGGTGGTGTTCGTCTATCCCGGCATGGGGCAGTACCTTGTGGACCATGTGACCAAGCGCGACGTGCCGGTGGTTCTGGCCTGCGGGGTCATCTTTGCCGCAATCTATATCGGGCTAAACATGGTTGCCGACATCGTCGCGATCCTGGCCAACCCAAGGCTGAGGCACCCGAAATGAAGAACATCCCAATCTCTGCAATGATCGGGCTGGCCTTCACCGCCCTGTATTTCATTATCGCCGTCTTTGCACCCTTCCTGGCGCCCTACGGCATGGCCGAGGTTGTGGGCGACGTATGGGAACCCTCGAGTTCGGAATTCTGGCTGGGCACCGACAATATCGGCCGCGACCTTCTCAGCCGCATGATCTATGGCGGGCGCACCACGATCTTCATCGCTACCGCCGCCACCATCCTCAGCTTCGTCACCGGTTCGATCCTGGGATTTCTGGCCGCCGTACTGGGGGGCTGGGCTGATCAGGTGATGTCGCGGACCGTGGACCTGATCATGTCGATCCCGTCGCTAATCACCGCGCTGGTGGTTCTGGCGATGGTGCCGGTCACCATCCCGGTTCTGATCGTGGTCATGGGCCTGTTGGACGCCACCCGCGTCTATCGCCTGGCCCGGGCCGTGGCTGTTGACATCGAGGTCATGGACTATGTCGAGGCCGCAAAGCTGCGCGGCGAAGGCCGCGGCTGGATCATCTTCCGCGAGATCCTGCCCAACGCGTTGTCACCGCTGGTGGCCGAACTGGGCCTGCGCTTCATCTTCATGGTGCTGTTCGTCTCGACCCTGTCGTTCCTGGGCCTGGGCGTTCAGCCCCCGCTGGCCGATTGGGGCGGCATCGTGAAAGAAAACAAGGACGGCATCGTCTATGGCATCGGCGCGGCGCTGTATCCGGCGGTGGCCATCGCCACGCTGGCCATCTCGGTCAATTTGGTGGCTGACTGGATCCTGAACCGCACCACATCGCTGAAAGGAGGCCGGGGATGAGCGATACCCTTCTCAAGGTCCGTGACCTCAAGATCGGCGCGACCGTCTATCCGCCGGGCGAAAAACCCCGCGACATCGAGATCGTGCACGGGGTCAGCTTTGACCTCGAGCGCGGCAAGGTGCTGGGCCTGATCGGGGAGTCCGGTGCCGGGAAGTCGACCATCGGGCTGGCCTCGATGGCCTATGGCCGGGGCGGCGTGAAGATCACCGGCGGCGAGGTCTGGGTGAACGGGCGCGATATTCTCAAGACGTCGCTCTCGGATATCCGCAAACTGCGCGGCGGCGAGGTGACCTATGTGTCGCAATCGGCGGCAGCGTCCTTCAACCCGGCCAAGAAGATCATGGATCAGGTGGTCGAAGCTGCGGTCGAGCAGAAGAAGTTCGGCCGCAAAGAGGCCGAAGCCCGCGCGCGTGAGCTGTTCGCCAAGCTAGGCCTTCCCGACCCGGACAATATCGGCAACCGCTATCCGCACCAGGTCTCGGGCGGGCAGTTGCAGCGTTGCATGACGGCACTGGCGCTGTGCCCCGAGCCGGATCTGGTGGTGTTCGACGAACCCACGACCGCGCTTGACGTGACAACCCAGATCGACGTTCTGATGGCGATCAAGGAAGCGATCCGAGACACGGGTGTGGCCGCGCTGTACATCACCCACGATCTGGCGGTCGTGGCGCAGGTCAGCGATGACATCATGGTGCTGCGCATGGGCGACACGGTCGAATACGGCACCACCGACCAGATCATCAACAACCCGCAGGAAGAATACACCAAGGCGTTGGTCTCGGTCCGTTCGATCGAACACGAGGAAAAACAGCCCACGCCCGAACCCGTGCTGCAGGTCGATGGCATTACGGCCCGCTACAAGGGGCTGAACTTCGACGTGCTGCACAACGTCAATGTCGAGCTTCATCCGGGGCAGACGCTGGCGGTCGTAGGGGAATCGGGGTCGGGCAAATCCACGCTGGCCCGGGTGATCACCGGCCTGCTGCCCCCGCGCGACGGCGAGATCACCTTTGCCGGGCGCAAGCTCAGCCCCGATCTGGCCGGACGCTCGCGCGAGGACCTGCGCGAGTTGCAGATGATTTACCAGATGGCCGATGTTGCGATGAACCCGCGCCAGACGGTGGGTACCATTATCGGCCGGCCGCTCGAGTTCTACTTCAACATGCGCGGCGCCGAGAAGCACAAGCGCATCATCGAACTGTTGGACGAGATCGAACTGGGCGAAGGTTTCATCGATCGCTATCCGGCGGAGCTGTCAGGAGGTCAGAAGCAGCGTGTGTGCATTGCCCGCGCGCTGGCGGCCAAGCCCAAGATGATCATCTGTGACGAGGTCACATCGGCGCTGGATCCACTGGTGGCGGACGGCATCCTCAAGCTGTTGCTGGACCTGCAGAAGATCGAGGACGTCGCCTATCTGTTCATCACCCATGACCTGGCGACGGTGCGCGCCATCAGCGACAGCATTGCCGTGATGTATCAGGGCCGCGTCGTGCGCTACGGCTCCAAGTCCCAGGTGCTGAGCCCGCCATTCGACGACTATACCGATCTGCTGCTCAGCTCGGTCCCCGAGATGCATCTGGGCTGGCTGGAAGAGGTCGTGGCCCACCGCAAGATGGAGAGCGCCGGCAACTGAACCGCCCAAAACCGGAAATCCCGGCGTTTTGTCCCAAGACAGACGTCGGGATTTTTGCCATTCCGAGCGCGAATTGACAGATCGCTCTCGTTTCAGGCGATAGACTCGACCGGAAACAAACCCCGCGAACAAGGAGATCGCGATGGACCGCAAACTGCTGCTGATCATTCTCGACGGGGTTCCCTGGCGCAATTTCCGCCGGCTTTTCGGCAATCTCGAAGGCTGGGTCGACAGCGGCGAGGCGCGGGTTTGGAAACACCGCTCTGTGCTGCCTTCGATCTCGGCCAGCTGCTATGCCTCGATCCACACCGGCGTTTCACCGCAGGAGCATGGCTGCACCGGAAACGGCAACGTGTTCCGACTGGACCACAAGGACATCTTCAGCCAAGTGCGCGAGGCCGGCGGCGTGACCGGGGCCGTCACCCACAGCTTTTGGTCGGAGTTCTTCAACCGCCACCCTTTCGACTATGTGCGCGACATCGAATATGACGAGCCGGACAGCCCGACCATCAATCACGGCCGGTTCCACTCGATGACGGGCTATGGCAAAGCCAACCAGATGACGCCGTCCGATGTCGACCTGTTTGCGACCCTGACCAACCTGTGCCTGCGGTTCGGGCTGGATTACGGCATTCTCCATACCTGTACGCTCGACAGCATGGGCCACCGGTTCTACCACGATTGTGAAGAGATGGATCACGCCTGCTTCGTCATGGACGAGATGCTGGCCCCCTTCATTCCCCGCTGGCGGCAGTTGGGATACGAGGTGATCGTGACCGCCGATCACGGCCAGGACGAGCGCGGCCACCACGGCGGGCGCAGCCCCCTACAGCAGGAAACGGCGCTGTACTACTTCGGCGATGCCGAAGGCCCCGATGCGGAAACGGTCATTGACCAGTTGCAGTTGGCGCCCACGGTTCTGACCCGCATGGGCGCTCCGGTGGCCGAGACGATGAAGGCCAAGCCATTCCTGCGCTGAGCGCCGTCAGTCGTAGTTCCACAACCCCTGCCCCAACGCCTCGACCGCGATCGAGATCCGTTCGAAGCTGTCGGCGGCGCGGGTCACCGAATGGCGGGCGCGCAGGTAGCCATGCACGAGGCCGGCTTCGTTGATCCAATCCGCCTGCCCACCGGCGGCGGTGATTTTGGCGCAGTACGCGGCACCGTCATCGCGTAGCGGGTCACAGTCGGCGGTTACCACCACCGTCGGCGGCAGCCCGGAAAAGTCGGTATCGTGCAGTGGGGCGAATTTGGGGTCATGTTCCGGGACGGCGCCGCCACACCGGACTTTTTCATAGAACAGAACCTCGTCGCGCGTCAGCATCGGCGCGTGGGCGTGTTCGATATACGATCCCTGGTTCGGGTCGCCACCCAAACCGGGATAGATCAGAACCTGCCCCAGGATGTTCCCAATCCGCCCGCGCGCATGATGGGCGACGGCTGCGGCCAGGTTTCCGCCCGCGCTGTCCCCGGCCAGAACCAGCGGGTCGCCGAATTCGGCTTGCACCCAGTTCACCGCGGTCCAGCAATCCTGGAACTGCGCCGGATGAACATGTTCAGGACACAGGCGGTAGTCGACCGCCACCACCCGATAGCCGGTCTGGGCGCACAGTTCGGCGCAGACGTCATCGTGGCTGTCCAGCCCGCCGACGACGAACCCGCCGCCATGCATGTAGACGACGGTTCGGGTTGGATCGCCGCAGAAATAGACGCGCACCCCGACCCCATCGGCCGAACTGTCCCGCGTTTCGACGCCCGGTGGACGCGGCTGCCGAAACGCGCGGCACATGTCGTCATAGACGCGGCGCTGGTCCTCGATGGACCGCTCCACCGCGTCTTCGGGATAGCTTTCGGCGGTGCGCCGGATGAACGCCCAAGTCTCCTCGTCGATCAGACGTTCATAGTCCATTGCCCCTCCGGATCAGTCGGCCCACTCCCATGGCCGGGTGAAGTTGCCCAGCACCTGGTTCACATCGTCCTCGGATGCACCGTTCACGTCAAGCTGCGCGACAAGGCCCCGCTTTTTGTCGTCGATGACCGACACGACCCGCGCCGGAACGCCGGCGGTTTCCAACGCCTGATTGTAGACCCGCGTGATCGCCTGTTTGCGCAGTTCAGGCTTGAAGACCTTGCCCACCGCAGTCTTCGGCAGTTCGGGCAGGATGGTCATGTGCTTGGGATGCGCGGCGCGTTCATGCACGTGGATCTTGCAGTATTCCAGCAGTTCTTCCTCGGTCACGCTGGCGCCTTCGACCAGTTCGACAAAGGAACAGGGGACTTCGCCCGCATGAGCATCGGGCTGACCGATGGCGCCGGCGAAGGCCACCGCGTCATGGCCCAGCAAGGCCTCTTCAATCTCGGCCGGGTCGATGTTGTGACCGCCGCGAATGATCAGATCCTTGGCGCGGCCCGTGATCCACAGGTACCCGTCCGCATCGAACCGACCCAAGTCGCCGGTGCGCAGGTATTTGTCGAAGTAGTACAGATCAACGTTCTTGTCTTCCTCTGTATAGGTGTTCCCGGCATAGACGCCCGGGTTCGACACGCAGATCTCGCCCACTTCGTCCACCGCGCATTCCTTGGGTCCGTCGGGGCCGTCGCGCAGGATCTTGACGTCAGTGTACGGGAACGGGATCCCGATCGAGCCGATCTTCTTCTCGCCATCCACCGGGTTGCAGGACACCAGGCAGGTGGCCTCGGTCAGGCCATAGCCTTCGACGATGGTCACACCGGTCGCTTTCTCGAACCGGCGGAACAGCTCGACCGGCAGCGGGGCCGACCCCGAGAAGGCCGTCTTGACGGTCGAGATGTCTGCATCCACCGGGCGCTGCATCTTGGCCGAGATCGCCGTGGGCACGGTGATGATGAACGAAACCTTCCAGCGCTCGATCAATTTCCAGAAGTTGTCGAACACACCGTCGCCGCGATACCCGGCGGGGGTCGGGAACACCACATGGGCGCCCGACGACACCGCCGCCATCACGATCACATGGCAGGCAAAGACGTGGAACATCGGCAGCGGGCACATGATCACGTCCTCTTCCGAGAACAGCAGCGTGTGGCCCAGCCACCCATTGTAGATCATGCCGGAATATTTGTGCTGCGCGACCTTCGGCATTCCCGTGGTGCCGCCGGTGTGGAAATAGCAGGCGACCCGGTCCTCTTTGCTGTCCTCGAAGGTCAGCGTGGTGGGTTGCTTGGCCAGTTCCTTGTTGAAATCCAGGTAGTCGGCGTGGGCCAGATGCTCTTTGTCCTCCATCTTGGGCCGGACCAACGGCACAATCCACGATTTCGGCGGCGTCAGGTACCGGTTCAGATCGATCTCCAGCACGGTGTTGACACCCGGCGCGTGGCGCACGGCCTCGGCGACCTTCTGCGCCACATCCGTCTTTGGGAAAGGCTTCAGCGTGACCACGACCTTGGCCTTGGTCTCACGCAGGATCGACGCGATCTGCTCGGGCTCGAGCAGCGGGTTGATTGGGTTCACGATCCCGGCCACCGCGCCGCCCATCATAGTGATCAACGTCTCGTTGCAGTTAGGCAGCACATAGGCCACCACGTCGTTTTCCTTGACCCCCAAAGAACGGAACAGATTGGCTGCCTGGTTCGTCTTGGCCAGCAGTTTCGACCATGTCAGGGTTTCGGCCTTGTCCTTGGGGCCGGACAGGATCTGGAAACTGATCGCGTTGCGATCCGGGAACTTGGCGGCCGTCCGCGAGAGCAGCTGATGGAACGAGACGGGTACGTCGCGGGCCTCCCACGGCATTTCCTGCTCGATCCTGATTTTGTCTTCCTTGCCCACAAAGGCCATGTGGTTCCTCCCCATTTCTGCCCTGCGTTTTTCGCAGGCTGTCCATCGCTTTCAAGATGAAAGCAAACAGTGCCCTGCGCAAGCGAGGGCTTACCCTCGGGCAAGGGGAAAATGTAGAATGACGCTACGGCGGTTCGGGAATTGCCCGCGCGTCACTTCACTCGGCGGCCACGCCATCGGTGAACTGGAGGCGCGCCAGACGCGCATAGAGCCCACCTTGTGCCACCAGGTCGTCATGGGTGCCCTGCGCCACGATCCGGCCGTTCTCCATCACCACGATGCGATCGGCCTTTTTCACGGTGGCCAGACGGTGCGCCACGATCAGGGTAGTGCGCCCGGCGCGCATTTGGTCGACGGCGGCCTGAACTGCGCGCTCGCTCTCGGCATCCAGCGCCGATGTCGCCTCGTCCAGCAGCAGAACCGGAGCGTCGCGTAAAATCGCCCGCGCGATGGCGATGCGCTGTTTCTGCCCGCCCGACAGCATCACGCCGCGTTCGCCGACGAAACTGTCATAGCCTTCGGGAAGGGCCGAGATGAAGTCATGCGCCGCGGCGGCACGGGCGGCGGCCTCGACCTCGTCATCCGAGGCGTCCAGCCGTCCGAAGCGGATGTTCTCGCGCGCCGAGGCCGCAAAGATCACTGGGTCCTGCGGCACCAAGGCCATGTACTGCCGGAAATCTGCCCGGCGCATGTCGCGCAAGTCGATCCCGTCCAGGCTGACCTGACCGGCCTCGGGGTCATAAAATCGCTGGATCAACTGGATCACGGTCGTCTTGCCCGCGCCCGAGGGGCCGACGAAAGCCACAGTCTCGCCCGGGCTCACCGTCAGCGACAGGTCGTCCAGAGCCAGAACGTCGGGACGGGCCGGATAGCGGAAGTTCACCTTGTCG
The DNA here is from genome assembly GCF_059613045.1 of Ruegeria sp. BHSC037. NCBI lineage: Bacteria > Pseudomonadati > Pseudomonadota > Alphaproteobacteria > Rhodobacterales > Roseobacteraceae > Ruegeria > Ruegeria sp. BHSC037. The sequence goes on along the minus strand of NZ_JBXWRT010000002.1, from coordinate 23,524 downwards.
AAAGAGATCTGCCCCTTGACCGGCTGCGGCAGCGCCTTGGGTTGCGCCGGGTCGTTTACCGTACCCTCGGCGTTCAGCAACTCAACCAGCCGTTCGGTTGCGCCTGCGGCGCGTTGCAGCTCGCTCCAGATTTCGGATAGGGCGGCCACGGACCCGGCCATGATGATCGAATAGATCACGAACTGAATCAGAACGCCTTCGGTCATCACGCCGTTGCGCACATCGTTCGCGCCCATCCACAACACGCCGACGATCCCAGAGAACACAAGGAAGATCACGATCACCGTAAGAACCGCGCGCGTCTGGATGCGGCGCAGGGACGCCTGATAGGCGGTCTCGGTCAGGTCGGCGAATTGCTTGCGGCTGGCATCCTCGTGGGTAAAGGCCTGCACGGTCTGCACCGCGCCCAGCGCCTCGCCCGCGTTACCGGAACTGGCTGCGATCCAGTCCTGGTTTTCGCGGCTGATGGCCCGCAGGCGCCGACCGAGCACCAGGATCGGCACCACCACCGCCGGGATCAGCAACAGCACCAGCCCGGTCAGCTTGGCCGAGGTCAGCAGCATCAGAACCAGACCGCCGAAGAACAGCAGCATGTTGCGCAGCGCGATCGAGACCGACGAGCCCAGAACTGACTGGATCAGCGTCGTGTCGGTGGTGATCCGGCTGAGCACCTCGCCCGTCATGATGCGTTCATAGAAGGCCGGGCTCATCCCGATCACGCGGTCGAACACGGCCTTGCGGATGTCGGCCACGACCCGCTCGCCCAGCCGCGTAACCAGCGCATAGCGGACCCCTGTGCCCACGGCCAGCATCGCGGCAATACCCAGCGCCGCCAGAAAGTACCAATCCAGCAACTCGCCATCTTCGATACGGAAATTGTCGACCACCCGTCGCACCGCCAGCGGCAGCGTCAGCGTCATGCTGGCGGTCAGAACCAGCGCCAGCGTCGCCCCGATCATCAACAGGCGATAAGGCCGCATGAACGGCCAGAGCGAGGCCAGAACGCCCAGTTTCCGCGATCCGGGGCGTTCGTCATGCGAACCGTGTGCCCGTTTGGTTGCTTGGTTGGCGGGTTGTGGTCTTGCCATGCCTGGCCCTTGTTTCGCGATCAGCTGTTGATGGGGCTTCTTGGCGGCACAGGCCGGTCGGGTCAAGCTGTCCGTGGCACATCAGCCCGTGGCAAGGGCTATTTGACGCAAGCATCTCCGGGAAGACTGGAGCGGGTAGACGGAATCGAACCGACATAACCTGCTTGGAAGGCAGGGGCTTTACCATTAAGCTATACCCGCTTGGTGCTGGGCTGAGTAGTCCATGCCCGGGCGGTCGTCAAGCACCGAAATCGGTGGTTCCCGTGCTTTTCCGTGCGGCTTTGCCTGTGTTCGTGCCGCAGCCTCGGCCTCAATGTGCCGTCAGATTGCCGTATCGTCCGCTCGCCCTGCCCAGCCTTCAAGTGTTTGTCATACTCAGTGCCTAAATCCGTTTCACGAATCCATTCCGACAGCGAGGAACTATCCCATGAAAGACGTTGATCCCACCACCCTGTCCGCCGACGATTGGGACGAGCTGCATTTCCCCCGCCCTGCCGAGAACGATTTTGACCGTGTCGTGGACAGCGCGCTGTCGCGCCGGGGGTTTCTGAGCGGCGTTCTTGCCTTCGGCTCCGGGGCCGCCGCAATGGGCACCGGCCTGCTGGGGTCGACCTCGGCACAGGCCCAGGCCGCGTCACGGTTTGCCTTCACACCAATCCCGGCCCAGACCGACGGGACGGTGCATGTGCCCGAGGGCTACGATTGGAAGGTTCTGATCCGCTGGGGCGATCCGCTGTTCTCGGACGCCGACGGCTATGACGTCACCGATGGCGGCCCGGTCGAAAAATCTGATCGTATTTTCGGCGAGAATACCGACGGGATGGAGGCATTTTCGTATCGTGGTCGCCAACTGATCGCGGTGAACCACGAATACCCCAACCGCAAGATCAACTTGCCCGCCGCTCAGGACGGCAAACCCGCCAGCGCCGATGACGTGCGCAAGCTTCAGAACATCCAAGGCGTGACCGTGATGGAGATCGCCGAAGGCGCCGATGGCTGGACCGTCGTTAAGGACAGCCCGTTCAACCGCCGCATCCATCACAACACGCCCATGAAGATCGCAGGCCCCGCCGCCGGGCACGACCTGATGAAGACCGAGGCCGACCCGACCGGCACCCAGTCGCTGGGCACCCTGAACAACTGCGGCGCGGGCAAGACGCCTTGGGGCACCTATCTGACCTGCGAGGAAAACTTCAACGGCTATTTCGGCTCGAGCGACGAGACTGCCAGCTACGACCCCAAAGTCGCCGACGGCTACCAACGCTATGGCATCAAGGCCCAGAGCTGGAACGGCTACGAGTTGTTCGATCCGCGCTTTGACACCTCGAAGAACCCCAACGAGCCGCACCGCGCCGGTTGGGTGGTCGAGATCGACCCGACCGACCCCGAAAGCACGCCGGTCAAGCGCACCGGTCTGGGGCGTTTCAAGCACGAAAACGCCGCTGTCGAGTTGGCCCGGGATGGCCGCGTGGTGGTCTATATGGGCGATGACGAACGCGGCGAATACCTGTACCGCTATGTCTCGAACGGCATATACACACCCGGCGGCGAAACCGAAGGGCTGCTGGATGACGGGACGCTCTATGTGGCCAGATTCAATGACGACAGTACCGGGCAATGGGTTCCGCTGACGCCCGAGACCACCGGAATGGAGCAGGCCGAGATCCTGATCTTCAGCCGCATGGCGGCCTCGAAGGCGGGCGGCACCACCATGGATCGGCCCGAATGGGTGGCCACCAGCCCGGTCGCGTCCGAGGCCTATTGCTGCCTGACCAACAACAAGAACCGCGGCGTCAAGCCGAATGCGGGTGGCGACGACACCTCGGTCAACGGTCCCAATCCGCGCGAAGCCAACAAATACGGCCAGATCGTCCGCTGGCGCCCCGCGGATGACGACCACGCCGCCGATGGCTTTGACTGGGATCTGTACGTCATGGCGGGCAACCCGACGGTGCATTCCGATGCCTATGCCGGGTCCGAAAACATCAACGAGGGCAACCTGTTCAACTCGCCCGATGGCATGATGATCGACAGCACCGGGATGGTCTGGATCCAGACCGACGGCAATGACGACAACGAAGGCGACTTTGCCGGGCACGGCAACAACCAGATGCTGGTCGGCGATCCGGTCACCGGCGAGATCGCGCGGTTCATGACCGGCCCGAACGGCTGCGAGGTCACCGGCCTGACCTGGTCGGCGGATCGGCGCACGATGTTTGTGGGCATCCAGCATCCCGGAAAGAACTGGCCCGACGGAGGCACGCCGCGTTCTGCGATCATCGCGATCAAGCGCACTGACAACGAGGTTCTGGGCTGATCCGGCCTCAGGTTCAACGCCACCTCCGGCCTGTGCCGGAGGTGGCCATCATTGGGTTCAAAGATCCTGCCCCAGAGGGGCCAGCGGCCCGCCCTTGGCGGCCAGGTGACGTTCGGGCAACCACGGGTTCAGGGCCAGCGCCCGAGCCAGTTCCTCGCGCGCTTCGTCGATTCGGTGCAGGCCCATCAAGGTCAGCGCGCGCCCGCTGATCGCCGCGATGTGGTTGGGCGACAACGCCAGTGCGCGGTCCAGATCGGTCAAGGCCGCCTCGAAATCCTGACGCAGAAAATTGACGAAGGCGCGCTGGTTGTACCCTTCGGCATAGTTTGGACAATAGGCAATGAGCCGGTCGAAATCCTGCAATGCGCCCAGCAGGTCCCAGGCACTGCGGAGCGACATGCCGCTGTCCAGAACCGCCTGCGCGGCCTCGTCTGGCGCGTCGGCCCACAACTCCCACATCTGGTTCGAGATCTCGCGGGCGGCCATCTCGGTCTCGGCCTGCCGGATCTGGTCGATCAGTTCGCCCAGCCGGGCGTCGTGGTCGGGCGCGGGAGGACATGTTTCGGCGAGCGCCGGGATCCCGACGCCCGTGCTCAGCACTGCGGAAAGGACAAGGTTTCTCATATACCAATGGTGGCGCACCACCAGATTTCGTCAACCCACACCATCGATGGCATCGGCCAGCCCGGTCTCTTTCACCGCCTCCATCGCCACGAAGGTCGAGGTGCTGGCCACATGCGGCATCGAGGAGATCTTTTCGGCCAGAACCGCGCGATATTCCGTCATAGACCCGGTCCGCACCTTTAGCAGATAGTCGAAATTCGACGCGATCATGTGCGCCTGTTCGATCTCGGGCACTTTGCGCACGGCCGCGTTGAACTCGGCCAGCGCCTTTTCCCGCGTGTCGGTCAGGCGCACCTCGACAAAGGCCACATGGTCCAGGCCCAGGCGGATCGGGTCCAGCATCGCACGGTAGCCGGTGATGATCCCCTCGGACTCGAGTCGTTTCAGCCGCGCCTGTGTCGGCGATTTCGACAGCCCGATCCGACGGGCCAGATCCGCGACCGAGATCCGCCCGTCCTCGGCCACGATGGACAGAATCACGCGGTCGAACCGGTCCAAACCCGGAAAGTCTTTTCGCATGGCATTTGATCCTAAATTCAGGACATCGGGTGCCCGATATTTCATTTTCGGTCCGTTGTCCCGCAAAATGATAAGTATACTGCGCGAAAGACCGGAGGACATATGACTCACAGCCTGCGCCACACCATCGATTCCATGACCTACGCGGACCAGACCGCGTTGCTGAAATCCCTGACCGATCAGGCCGCCCTGACCCAAGCGGACCGCACCGCCATCTGCGAGGCGGCTGCGCAACTGGTGCGCGACATCCGCTCCAGCACCGCGCCGGGGCTGATGGAGGTATTCCTCGCCGAATACGGCCTTTCGACCGAAGAAGGCGTGGCGCTGATGTGCCTGGCCGAGGCGCTCTTGCGCGTGCCCGATGCCGACACGATCGACGCGCTGATCGAGGACAAAATCGCACCCTCGGACTGGGGCAAGCATCTCGGTCACTCGTCATCGTCGCTGGTCAACGCCTCGACCTGGGCGCTGATGCTGACGGGCAAGGTGCTGGACGAGGGCAAGGCCTCGCCGGTCAGCGCCCTGCGCGGCGCTATCAAGCGGCTGGGCGAGCCGGTCATCCGCACCGCCGTCGGGCGCGCGATGAAGGAAATGGGCCGGCAGTTCGTTCTGGGCGAAACCATCCAGTCCGCCATGAAACGCGCCGCCGGGATGGAGGCCAAGGGCTACACCTATTCCTACGACATGCTGGGCGAGGCCGCCCGCACCGAGGCGGACGCGGCGCGCTATCACCTTGCCTATTCTCGCGCCATCGCCGCGATTGCCGAGGCCTGCACCCATGACGACATCCGCGCCAACCCCGGCATCTCGGTCAAGCTGTCGGCCCTGCATCCCCGCTACGAAGTAGCCCAGGAAGAGCGCGTGATGCACGAACTGGTGCCGCGCCTGCGGGCCCTCGCCCTGCTGGCCAAGGCCGCCGGCATGGGCCTGAACGTGGACGCCGAAGAGGCCGACCGCCTGTCGCTGTCGTTGCAGGTGATCGAGGCGGTGATGGCCGAACCGGCGCTTGCGGGCTGGGACGGGTTCGGCATCGTGGTGCAGGCCTATGGCCCGCGCGCGGGGCTGGTGCTGGACACGCTCTATGACATGGCCGAGCGCCACGACCGCAAGCTGATGGTGCGCCTCGTCAAGGGTGCCTACTGGGACACCGAGATCAAGCGCGCGCAGGTCGCGGGCGTCGATGGCTTCCCGGTTTTCACCCAAAAGGCGGCGACCGACATCTCCTACATCGCCAATGCCCGCAAGCTGCTGGGCATGACCGACCGGATCTATCCGCAATTTGCCACCCACAACGCCCACACGGTCAGCGCGATCCTGCACATGGCCGAGGACCAGCCCTTCGAGTTCCAGCGCCTGCACGGCATGGGCGAAACCCTGCACCGGCTGGTGATGGAGCGCCAGAACACCCGCTGCCGGATCTACGCGCCGGTCGGGGCGCATCGCGACCTGCTGGCCTATCTGGTGCGGCGCCTGCTGGAAAACGGCGCCAACAGCTCCTTCGTCAACCAGATCGTTGACGAGCACGTCCCGCCCGAAGAGGTCGCCGCCGACCCGTTCGAGGCGGTTCAAGAGCCCGCGAAACACCTGCCCACCGGCCCCGAACTGTTCCTGCCCGAGCGCCCGAACTCGCGCGGTTTTGACCTGACCCACACGCCGACGCTGGATGCGATCGACGCCGCGCGCCACGCCTTCCGCGCCCACCACTGGTATGCCCGCCCGCTGCTGGCCGGCGAGGCATCGCCCGAGGCCGACGAGGTGGTCACCAACCCGGCCCACCCGCAGGACCGGCCCGGCACCGTCGCCCCGGCCAGCGCCTCGGATGTCGAGCTTGCGTTGGCCGCAGCTGCTCCGTGGCAGGCCCCAGCGGCCGAGCGCAGCCGCATCCTCAACGCCGCAGCCGACCTCTACGAGGAGCACTATGGCGAGATCTTCGCCCTGCTGGCGCGCGAGGCCGGCAAATCGCTGCCCGACGCGGTGGCCGAACTGCGCGAGGCGGTGGACTTCCTGCGCTACTACGCCGCCAACATCCCCGAGGGCGAGCCTGCGGGCACCTTCACCTGCATCAGCCCATGGAACTTCCCGCTGGCCATCTTCACCGGCCAGATCGCGGCCGCGCTTGCCACCGGCAACGCCGTGCTGGCCAAGCCCGCGCCGCAGACCCCGCTGATCGCCCACCGGGCCGTGCAACTGCTGCATCAGGCCGGCGTGCCGCGCGATGCCCTGCAACTCTTGCCGGGCGGGCCGTCGGTGGGCGCCGCGCTGACATCCGACCCGCGCGTCTCGGGCGTGGCCTTCACCGGCTCGACCGCGACGGCCCTGAAAATCCGCGCGGCCATGGCCCAGAACCTCAAACCCGGCACGCCGCTGATCGCCGAAACCGGCGGGCTGAACGCGATGATCGTGGACAGCACCGCACTGCCCGAGCAGGCCGTGCAGTCGATCATCGAAAGCGCCTTTCAGTCGGCGGGCCAGCGCTGTTCCGCCCTGCGCTGCCTGTATCTGCAGGAGGACATCGCCGATGACGTGCTGACCATGCTCAAGGGCGCGATGGACGCTCTGTCGGTGGGCGATCCGTGGCTGCTCTCGACTGATTGCGGCCCGGTGATCGACGAGCAGGCCCGTCAGGGCATCGCCGACCACGTCGCCAAGGCCCGCGCCGAGGGTCGTGTGTTGAAAGAACTGGCGCTGCCGCCCGAGGGGATCTTCGTGGCGCCCACGCTGATCGAGGTCCCCGGCATCAATGCGCTGGAACGCGAGATCTTCGGCCCCGTCCTGCACGTCGCCCGCTTCAAGTCGCACGAAATCGACCAGGTGATCGCCGACATCAACGCCACCGGCTACGGCCTGACCTTCGGCCTGCACACCCGCATCGACGACCGCGTGCAGCACGTCACTGAAGCGATCCACGCGGGCAACATCTATGTCAACCGCAATCAGATCGGCGCGATCGTCGGCTCGCAGCCCTTCGGCGGCGAAGGCCTGTCCGGCACCGGCCCCAAGGCGGGTGGCCCGAACTATCTGGCCCGTTTCTGCGCCCCGGACCGACAGGTCGTGGCCGCGGAATGGTCCGCCGCGGCCGACCTGCCCGCACCGATCGGGCAGCCTGCCGCGCCGACGACCCGCTCGATGCCCGGACCGACCGGTGAATCGAACCGGCTGACCGAGTTTCCCCGCGCGCCGTTCTTGTGCCTAGGCCCCGGCCCCGAGGCGGCCAAGGCGCAGGCGGAGGCCATATTCGCTCTGGGCGGCACGGCAATCCGGGCCGAGGGGGCGCTGGCCCTGCACCGGCTGGAGGACCTGCAGGGAATTGCAGGCGTTCTGTGGTGGGGCGACGCGGACACCGCGCGCCAGATCGAACTGCATCTGTCGCGCAGAACCGGGCCCATCCTGCCGCTGATCCCCGGCTTGCCCGACCGGTCGCGGGTGATGGCCGAGCGCCATCTCTGCGTCGATACCACGGCCGCCGGAGGAAACGCCGCACTTCTGGGCGGTGCGGCATAAGCTGACTTGACGCTGGGCCGGGAAAAGCCCAGCGTCCCCCCATGTTCCCAATTCGAGACCACAACCCCTCGGGGCGCACGCCCTATGTCGTCTATGCGCTGATCGCGGCGAATGTTTTGATTTTCCTCAGCTATGTAGGAATCATGGACGACGCCCGGCTGATCAATCGGTTCTATTTCGACTATGCGATCATCCCCGCCCGCATCAGCGACGGCGTGGCGCTCGAGACGTTGGTGACGTCGATGTTCCTGCATGGCGGCTGGATGCATCTGATCGGCAACATGCTGTTCCTTTGGATCTTCGGCGACAACCTGGAAGACGAGATGGGCCACCTGCCCTTCCTGCTGTTCTACATGGTCGCCGGTATCGGCGCAGGGCTGATCCACATCATCACGGCACCGGGGTCGCTGGTTCCGACCATAGGCGCCTCGGGCGCCATTGCCGGGGTCATGGGAGGCTACCTTCTGATGTTCCCAAGGGCACGCGTAGATATCCTGCTGATTCTGGTCGTCTATGTGCGGGTCTTCACCATCCCGGCCTTCGTGATGCTGGGCGTCTGGCTGGGAATGCAGTTCCTTGGCAGCGTGTCCAGCAACCCTGACGCCGGCGGTGTAGCCTATTGGGCGCATACGGGCGGCTTCGTGATCGGTTTGATTTTGTGCATCCCGCTGTGGCTGAAACGCGGCGGGCCAGCTTATTGGAGCCGTACCCACGGTCACCCGCCGCATCCCGAACACCGCTACAAGCTCAGCCAGTCCCGTATACCAAGAGTGCCACGCCGATGACCCGGATGACCGCCACCTGCCATTGCGGCACCGTGAAGATTGAGGCCGAGTTCCCCGGCGGCCTGTCCACGGCCGCCCGATGCGACTGTTCCTTTTGCATCCGCCGTGGGGCCGCCGCCGTGACCGCCATCACCGACAGCCTGCGCATCCTGCAGGGCGCAGACAATCTGAGCCTCTACACATGGGGCACGCACACGGCCAAACACTATTTCTGCAAGACCTGCGGGATATATGTCTATCACCAGAGGCGATCAGACCCCGCGGAATGCGGGGTCAACCTGGGGTGCATCGAAGGTGGCAACCCGCGCACGCATGGCCCGATTCCGTGGAATGACGGGGTCAACCACCCCTCGGACCGAACCGATTGAGCGGAAGGCTCAGCCCCGGATCACCTTGGCGAACTGGTCGAAGATCGGCTCGTTGGCACAGATCACTTCACCATCCTCCAGAATGCTGCCCTCGGGGTTCAGCGGCTGCACAAGACCACCGGCCTCTTTCACGATGATGATGCCCGCGGCCATGTCCCAGGCATTCAGCCGACGTTCCCAGAACCCCTCGTAGCGACCGGCAGCCACATAGGCCATGTCCAGCGCCGCGGCGCCCCAACGGCGCACACCCGCGCAGACCGGCATCAGCCGGGCCAGATCCTGCAGCGTGGCCGGCAGATCGGACCGCCCGCCAAACGGCAGACCGGTCGAAAAGATCGACTCGATCATGCGATGCCGGCCCGACACGCGGATACGCATGTCGTTCATCCAGGCGCCTTCGCCCTTTTCAGCAAAGAACATCTCGTCCTTGGCCGGGTCATAGATCACGCCGGCGACGATCTTGCCCTTGTGTTCCAGCGCGATCGAAATGGCCCAGTGCGGCAGGCCGTGCAAAAAGTTGGTGGTGCCATCCAGCGGATCGACGATCCAGCGCCGGGTCGGGTCTTCGCCCTCGATCTCGCCGCCCTCTTCGGCCAGCCAGCCATAAGTGGGGCGCGCGCCCAGCAGTTCCTCTTTCAGGATCTTCTCGGCGGCAATGTCGGCCTTCGAAACGAAATCGCCCGCGCCCTTCATCGACACCTGCAGGTTCTCGACTTCGCGAAAGTCCTTTACCAGCGATCGGCCCGCCTTGCGTGCGGCCTTGATCATGATGTTGAGATTTGCACTGCCAACCATTGTTCCGAGGCTCCTGTCCGGTCAAACCGCGCGTATACTGGCGCAACGCCCCCTTGCCAAGAGGAATGATGCGCATGGCAGCCCACCGTCTCGCGCGGGGCCACGGCCCTATTGCGCCTGCAACTTGCGCGCCTCTTGGCTGGCCAGCTTGACCAACTCCTGCACAAAAGGCTTTTCCATGTCCTCGGCGCGAACAGCAGCGTAGAGGCGCCGCGTGATGCCATTCTTGGTCAGCGGGCGGGTCACATAGTCCGAGTTGTACTTGACCTCGCGCACGACCCAGTCGGGCAGGACCGAAATCCCTCGGTTCGATGCGACCAACAATAGGATCACTGCCGTCAGCTCGACCTGCCGGATCGCCGCCGGTTCGACCCGCGCGGGTATCAACAGCTGGCTGAACACGTCCAGCCGGGTCCGTTCGACCGGATAGGTGATCAGGGTCTGGCCGCGGAAATCCTCGGCCTCGATATACGGTTTTTCTGCCAGCGGATGGGTCGAGGCCGCAACGAAAACGGGGTTGTAGTCGAACAGCTCGATGAACTCGACGCCCGGCAGGTCTTCGGGGTCCGAGGAGACGACCAGATCGACCTCCTCCTTCTGCAGCGCGGGCAGCGCGTCAAAGGCCAGACCCGGCCGGATATCGACATCGACATCCGGCCACGACTTGCGGAAGGCCTCGAGCACCGGGAACAGCCACTCGAAACAGGCGTGGCATTCGATCGCGATGTGCATCCGCCCCGTACGCCCGTCGCGCAGCGAGGAAAACTCCTCCTGCATGGCCTCGACCTGCGGCAGGATCTGCTCGGCCAGACGCAGCAGGCGCAGCCCCGCCGCCGACAGTTTCATCGGCTTCGACCGGCGCAGGAAAAGCTCGACCCCGGCCTGATCCTCGAGCCCCTTGATCTGATGGCTCAGCGCCGATTGCGTGATGTTCAGCTGATCGGCCGCGCGCGCCAGCCCGCCGCAGTCATGGATGGCCTTGATCGTGCGCAGGTGCCGGAACTCGATATGCATTTGCAGTCTAACTCATGTTGTTCTTGAGGAATATGAGTTTGTCTCACAACCCGCATCATGGCACAAGAGCCTGGTCACAAACAGCGAGACACCGATGACCAAGCCCGAGATCTCCTTTGAATTCTTTCCGCCGCAAACGCTCGAAGCGTCGTTTAGGCTGTGGGATACGGTTCAGACCCTGGCACCGCTGGGGCCGCGATTCGTTTCGGTCACCTATGGCGCGGGCGGCACCACGCGCGAGCTGACGCGTGACGCCGTGGCCACGCTGCACAAATCGTCGGGGTTGCCGGTGGCCGCGCATCTAACCTGCGTCGATGCTTCGCGCTCTGAAACCCTTGCCATCGCCCAGGAATTCGCCGCCGCCGGCGTCACCGACATCGTTGCCCTGCGCGGCGACCCGCCCAAGGGGCAGGACCGTTTCATTCCGCATCCCGACGGTTTCGCGACCTCGGTCGAACTGATCGCGGCGCTGGCCGAAACCGGCAAGTTCAAGATCCGGGTCGGCGCCTATCCCGACATCCACCCCGAGGCATCCGATGCACAGGCCGATATCGACTGGCTCAAGGCCAAGCTGGATGCTGGCGCCGATGAGGCGCTGACTCAGTTCTTCTTCGAAGCCGAGACATTCTTCCGCTTTCGCGATGCCTGCGCAAAGGCGGGGATCGACAAGCCGATCGTGCCGGGCATTCTGCCGATCGAGAACTGGACGGGCGCCCGCAAATTCGCGAAACGCTGCGGTGCCCGGGTTCCCGGATGGGTCGAGGATGCCTTTGAGAAGGCCGTCCGCGACGACCGGCACGACCTGCTGGCCACCGCGCTGTGCACCGAACTGTGCTCGGACCTGATTGAGGGCGGCGTGGACAAGCTGCATTTCTACACGCTCAACCGCCCCGAGCTGACGCGCGACGTGTGTTTCGCCTTGGGGATAACGCCCAAGGTCGACCTGCAACACGTCGCCTGACCTCTCTTGCCGCAATCCCCTGTGCTGGGGCCGCCCCGGGCGGCCCTCTTTTTTCGTCCGGCGGCTGCGTAAACCAGCCATGAATACAATCGCCGCGCAAACCTCGAACTGTTGTCCAGAAGCGCCCAATCAGTTGATTTATTTGACACAAACACCGGTTGTCCCGGAAAATAAGGGAACGTGTTTTAAAGAGTGATTTTGGTATGGAGCCAGTCGACAAAATTCAGGCTCGGGTTGATGCATTGCGGGCGCTTGGCCTGGATCAGACCGCGACGGCATCTGACATTCGCAACGCATGGCGCGACATCGCCTTTCGCGCGCACCCCGACCGCACCGGCGGGGATTCCGTGCAGTTTGCCAAGGCCAAATCGGCCTTTGACCTTCTCAGAAGCGAAGGGCTGGCCACTAAGGCCGCCGGCCCGGCACGTCCACGCCGCCCCAAGCTCAGGGCGCGTCTGATCGAATTGGCCGAAGATGCGCTCGAGTCATGTCGGTCTCTTCTTGGGGCCGGCGGCGCCTTGCCGCATGACGATCACCGCGCGCCCTGCCGAAATTCAGAACAGGCCAACGCAGACCACATTCCCTCGGCCGTGGGGTGCCGGGGGCGCGATCTGACGTTCTTCGTGGCCACGCCGGTTTGCGAGGGGAAGAACCGGGTCGCCCTGCCGACCTCGATCCTGACCAGCGGCCGCAAGTTCGAGGCCGAGATCCTGTCTTTTCAGGCCACGTCATCCGGCGCGGGAGAGGTCTTGGTTCCCGACACGATCCGCGAACGCAAGTTCCCCGGGGCGAAAAGCGTGCGGATCCGGTTTGAGGCCGACCCGCACATGAACGAAGCGTTCTGAAAACGCGAAAAGGCCCTGCAAGTCCCGCAGGGCCCGCGATCATCGAAACAAAGGATCAGTTCTGGATCGGTCCGGCCGAGGTGAATTTGGGGATGACGCTGGTCGAGGCGTCCGACGGCTCGATCTCGGGCCAGTTGCCTTCGGCCAGGTTGATGTTGCCCGACACGTCCTCCTCCCAGAAACCGACCACGACATCGGTGATGTTCAGATACAGCTTGTCATCCACGATGCGCCACAGGTTGGGGTTGCCCGGCACCTTGCCGCCCTTGGACACACCATAGGCGCAGTGCCCGTCATATTGCGGGGCGTAATAGGCGGGATTTTCAAGAAACTTCGCCCGGTTTTCCTCGGATGCGAAAGCCCAGATGGCCCCGTTGTACTCAGCCGTGATGTCGGCGCGGCCACGCACGGCTTCGGGTTGGGATTGCCCGACGGGCACCTGTTCGAGGTCGCGATAGGCGACAACGTCGTAGCCGGATGCGGCATAGCCGGTCCCGTCAACATATTGAGGCCCGGCAAGGGCCGGAACGCCCAGCATCATGGCGGCGGCAAAAGTCAGTGCAAAACGGTTCATGTGCGTGATCCTTGTTCTGGAGGCAGTGTCAGCGTGATCGTCAGATGCGAGAGTATTGGAATTCCCCGGATCGCACAGCCCAGCTAACGCTGCTGTGACCGGCCACGAGAAAACGTGAGCGAATTGCGGAGGATTGTTTCACGAAACGCGCAACGTCGGGGGTTGGCCTCGGGGCGTGACGATACTACCTCTGGGACGACCCGGCGCGCCGGGCTTAGGCATGAAAGGCAGAAGATGAGCAACACATCCACCTATACTCCCCCGAAAGTCTGGACCTGGGACAGCGAAAGCGGCGGACGTTTTGCCAGCATCAACCGCCCCATCGCGGGCGCCACCCATGACAAGGATCTGCCCATGGGCAAGCATCCGCTGCAACTGTATTCGCTGGCCACTCCGAACGGGGTCAAGGTCACCGTGATGCTGGAAGAACTGCTGGCCCTGGGCCACGACGGCGCCGAATACGATGCCTGGCTGATCAATATCGGCGAGGGTGACCAGTTCGGCTCGGGCTTTGTCGAGATCAATCCCAACTCGAAAATCCCCGCCCTGCTGGACCGGTCTGGCGACAAACCGGTGCGCGTGTTCGAAAGTGGGTCGATCCTGTTCCATCTGGCCGAGAAATTCGGTGCGTTTCTGCCGCAATCCGGCCCGGACCGCACCGAAGTGATGAACTGGCTGTTCTGGCAGATGGGCAGCGCGCCTTATCTGGGCGGCGGGTTCGGCCATTTCTATGCCTACGCGCCCGAGAAATGGGAATATCCGATCAACCGATTTGCCATGGAAACCAAGCGCCAGTTGGACGTTCTGGACCGGGAACTGTCTCACAAACCCTTCATTGCCGGTGATGACTACTCGATCGCCGACATGGCGATCTGGCCGTGGTACGGCCAACTGGTTCTGGGCCGCCTATACGACGCCGCTGAATTCCTGAATGTCGATTCCTACACGAACGTGATGCGGTGGGCAAAAGAGATCGATGCCCGCCCGGCGGTGCAACGCGGCCGGATGGTCAACCGCGCCTTCGGCGAGCCGCACACCCAACTGCGCGAACGCCACGATGCCAGTGATTTCGAGACGCGCACGCAGGACAAGCTGGAACAAGCCGCCGAATAGTCTGACGTCTTTTTCAGCCGCCTGACCGAAGATGCAGCGCCCCGGCGCTGCATTTTCATTTCAGGATCGGCGGTTTGTCCGGATCACTTCCGGGCGCGGCGCGGACAGGATCCGGGCGGGTCGGTTGCGGGATGTCAAACCGCAGCCCAACCATCGACAACGCCTCGGTCGCGGCATCGTCATCAGCAAAGAACCCAACGTCCAATGCTCCAGCTTCGATCCCGGAAAAGGTCAGCGCCTCGGAGACCGCCTTGGCCAGCGCCGGTTCCGCGCCTTGGACCGCATCGACGAAGGCCAGCAGATGCCCGGCCCCGCCGCCCTGGGCGCGCGTCGCCACCAGATAGGCGGCCGAGGCCAGCCCTACCGCCGTTGCCAGCTTGGTATCCAGCGCCGTCAACAATGCATCGGGCAAGCCGGCAGGCGGCAGGAACTCTTCCAGCCGCGCCTCGACCGCCTGCGGAGCGTGGCTGAGCGTCTCGGCCAGCCAGGTCAGCGCCTCGGCCGGGATCAGCATCGACGAGGGCGCCACCTCGAGGTTCAGGCCCAGCCCGATCCCCTGCCCGCCCAGCATCCCGGCCAGAACCCGGCCCGACAGCGCCGCATAGGGCGCCGGTCTGCCTGCGAACTGCACAAGACGCTCGTCGCGATCGAAGGCCAGCACGAAGCGCCCGTCGGCGACTTCGAACAACTCGGGCGAGATGTTTTCGCCGCGCGCCTCTTCGGTCAGCATCAGAAACAGCTCGGAATCGGCAAGCCGCTCAAAGAATCGCAGCCGGGCCGCATCGTCCTGCGGACGGGCCTCCATAGCGGCATGGGCTGCATCCAAGGCCGTGGTATCAGTCATTCAGCACCTCTTGCACCCGGGCGCGCAGAACCGGCAGCAACTCGGTCTCGAACCAGGGGTTTTTCTTCAACCATGCCGTATTGCGCCACGACGGATGAGGCAAGACGAAGACCCGCGGCGCATGGTCCCGCCAGGCGCGCACCGTCTCGGTCACCGAGGATCGGGTCCCCAGGTGGAATCGATGGGCATGGTTGCCGACCAGCACGGTCAGGGGCACCGCCCCCAATTCCCGCATGACCTTCGCATGCCAGGTCTTGTGGCAGATGGGCGGCGGCGGCAGATCAGCCTGCCGCGCGTCATAGCCGGGAAAACAGAAGGCCATCGGAACGATCGAGACCCGCGAAAGGTCATAGAACTCAGCCGGGCTGAGCCCCAGCCAATCACGCAACCGGTCGCCGGACGGATCGGTAAAGGGCCGGCCGGAGTCGTGGACCCGCGCGCCCGGCGCCTGCCCCGCGACAAGGATCCGGGCGCCGGGCCGGAACCACACCACCGGTCGCGGGCTGTGTCCGGTCGCAGTAGCGGCGAACCGCTCGGCGCACAATCTGCACGACCGGATCCGGTCGGATAGGCTTTCCATAAACTCTGCTCACCTTCTCGTTTTGAGCCGGGCCTTCGCTCGCCAAGTGACATTTTGACCAAGTGCATGTCACATTCGCACGGAACAGTTTTCCGCGCGCATTGAAGATTTGTTTCACAATTCGACATAATGTAGCCAACATGGCCCGATAACAAAGGGGCTTTGGCCGGACCGTCGTGGCCGGGCCGGAACGAACAGGTTGCACAGGCCGGAAATGCTCGAGTTTGAAAATGTCAGCAAATCCTTCTGGACCGGGACACGCCGCAAGGTGATCCTGGACCGGGCCTCGTTCCGGGTCGAGCTGGGAAAGTCGCTGGGCATCCTTGCCCCGAACGGAACCGGAAAGACGACGCTCATCAACATGATGGCGGGTCTTGAAAAGCCCGACGAAGGCGTGATTCGTCGGGACTGCCGGGTCTCTTTCCCGATGGGGTTTACCGGCGGCGTGTCCAAACGCCTGTCGGCGCTGGAGAACGCGCGCTACATCGCCAAAATCTATGGAATGGATCCGGACTATGTCGAAGCCTATTGCAGCTGGCTCTGTGGTCTTGGCGAATATTTCAACCAGCCGCTGGCCACTTATTCCTCGGGGATGCGCGCACGGTTCACCTTCGCATTGATGCTGGCACTGGACTTTGACATGTACCTTATCGACGAAGGCATGCCGGCAACCACAGATGTGGAATTCAACAAGAAAGCGGGTTCGATCCTGCAGGAACGCCTGCGGACGACGACTCTGGTGATCGTATCGCACGACCCGAAGGTTCTTGAGAAATTCGCCAGACAGGCGGCCGTACTACTGGACGGCCGGCTTCACGTTTTTGAGTCTCTGGAAGAAGCGAAACAGGTGTATGACTACCAAACCCAAGGCTAAGAAATACGACCCGAACCGGGCTGCCAAGGGCGAAGGAACGGTCGAAGCCCGGGCCGAAGCCATTTCGCGCATTCGAAAGGCGACGCAGGGCGTGGCCGAAACGCCGGCAGGAACCGAGCTGGATGCGATCAAGCGCGAGGGGCTTACGGGGCGGCAATTGCGCATAGCACGGCGCATGGCGCAGAAACATGGCCTGGCCGCGACGTCGGATTACGACGCCGTGCGGCTGCTGCGCCAAAAGGGGATCGACCCGTTCCCGCGCAAGAACCTGCTGGATATCGTCGGCCAATTGGGCGATGCCCCTGCCCCGGACGGCACCTCCAGAGACCAAGTCAAGATCCACCTGCCGCAGACGATCAAGGAAAAAACTGAAAACCTGCCGGGCCCCGAACTCAGCCCGGCCGAGCGTCGTGCGTTCGAGATTGGCCAGATCCAGAAAGACATCGCCCGGCGGCGGCGGCGCAAGCTGATCGGTCTGTTCGCCCGGCTGGCCGCCTTCGTGCTGCTGCCGACGCTGTTGGTCGGCTATTATTTCTACAAGGTGGCAACGCCGATGTACGCCAGCAATTCGGAATTTCTGATCCTGCAGGCCGATGGCGGGCCCGGCAGCATCGGCGGGTTGCTTGCCGGGACGCAATTTGCAACGACCCAGGATTCGATCTCGGTGCAGTCCTTTCTGGAATCGAAAGAGGCGCTGCTGCTTCTGGACCGTGACGCCGGGTTTTCGCAGGTCTTCCAGCAAGACTGGATCGACCCCATCCAACGCCTCGAACAGGATGCGACCCTGGAAGATGCCTTCAAGCTGTACAAGCGGATGATCACCATCGGCTATGACCCGACCGAAGGCGTGATTCGAATGGAAGTCGCGGCACCGGATCCGGAAACGGCGACCCTGTTCTCGGAGAAACTGATTTCTTATGCCGAAGACCGTGTGAACGCCCTGTCTGAAAAGAAACGCGAAGACCAGATGCGCGACGCCGTCGAAAGCTTCGAGGCGGCACAGGCGGCCCGGCGCAAGGCGCAGGAAGACCTGATCGAGTTGCAGCTTGAAGGCGCTGTTCTGGACCCGGAGAACGTGATCGCCAGCCTGCGCGCCCGTATCAATGAAATCGAGATTCAGCTGCAGGACAAGGAACTGCAACTGGCTGCCCTGCTGGACAACCCGCGGCCGAACCAGGCCAAGGTCGACGGCGTGCGCGCCGATATCGAGCGGTTGCAGGCGGTGCTGGAGGAGTTGAACGCAAAGATGCTGGATGCGTCTGCTGGCGAGAACTCGCTGGCGCGACTGAGCGTGCGCATCCAGATGGCCCAGGCCGACCTGGCGGCCCGGGACATGATGCTGCAGACCGCCATGCAGCAGATGGAGAACACCCGGACCGAGGCCAACCGTCAGGTCCGATACCTGACCGTTTCGGTCAACCCGGTACCCAGCCAAGAGCCCAGCTATCCGCGCAAATTCGAAAATACGATTTTGGCATTCCTGCTGTTTGCTGGTATCTACCTTATGATTTCGCTGACCACGTCAGTCCTCCGTGAACAGGTATCTTCGTAGAGCATATGCAACATGTAAAAATCGCTGACCTGACGGTCGGCAACGATCTTCCGCTGACCGTCATCGCCGGGCCGTGCCAGCTTGAGTCCGCCGACCATGCCCAGATGATCGCTGGCCGGATGAAGGAAATCTGCGACAAGGCCGGAGCGCAATACGTCTTCAAGGCCTCGTATGACAAGGCCAACCGCACGTCCCTGTCCGGCAAACGCGGCATGGGGATCGATGCGGGCCTCAAGGTTCTGGACGACATCCGCAAGACGATGGGTGTTCCGGTCCTGACCGACGTTCACACCGAAGCACAATGCGCCATCGCGGCCGAAGCGGTGGATATCCTGCAGATCCCGGCGTTCCTGTGCCGTCAGACCGACATGTTGTTGGCTGCGGGTGAAACGGGCAAGGCGGTCAACGTCAAGAAGGGTCAGTTCCTGGCCCCATGGGAGATGCCGAACATCGTCGAAAAGATCGAAAGCACCGGCAATCGGAACATCCTGCTGACCGAGCGCGGAACATCCTTTGGCTACAACACGCTGGTTGCCGACATGCGATCGCTGCCGCAAATGGCCCGGACGGGATATCCGGTCGTGATGGACGCTACGCACTCGGTGCAGCAGCCCGGTGGCCGGGGCGGATCGTCGGGTGGTCAGCGCGAATTCGCGCCGGTCATGGCCCGCGCCGCGGTATCGCTGGGCATTGGCGCAGTGTTCATCGAAACTCACCAAGACCCGGACAACGCACCGTCAGACGGGCCGAACATGATCCCGCTGGATCAGATTGGCGACCTGATCGGGACACTGATGCAGTTCGACGCCCTTGCCAAAGCCAACCCAATTCAGATTTGAAAACCGAGATTTGACATGACCAAACCCTTGTCCGAGGTGACCCCGAACACCTGGAGCTTTCTGCGCGACGCGATGATCAAGCCTACCGGCTTTCGCGAATATGATGCCCGCTGGAAATATCCCGACGAGATCAACCTGCCCGGCATGACCGCGCTGGGCTTCGGCCTGGGGACGCAGATGCACAGGCGCAGGATCAAGCCCGAGATCGCGGTCGGAAACGACTATCGCGACTATTCACTGGCGATCAAGAACGCACTGATCCTTGGTCTGATGCAGGCGGGCATCCGGGTCAAGGACATCGGCCCGGCGCTGTCGCCCATGGCCTATTTCGCGCAGTTCCACCTGGATGTCCCGGCCGTGGCCATGGTGACCGCCAGCCACAACCCGAACGGCTGGACCGGGGTCAAGATGGGCTTTGACCGCCCGCTGACCCATGGCCCCGATGAAATGTCCGAACTGCGCGATATCGTGTTGAACGGTGAAGGCGTAGCCCGCCCCGGCGGGTCCTATGAATTCGTCGATGGGGTGAAAGAGGCTTATATCGACGATCTGGTCGGCGATTTCAGAATGTCCCGCCCGCTGAAGGTCGTCTGTGCCACGGGCAACGGTACGGCTTCGGCCTTTGCACCGGAAATCTTTGAGCGCATCGGGGTCGAGGTCGTACCCAGCCACAATCGGCTGGATTACACCTTCCCCAACTACAACCCCAACCCCGAAGCAATGGAGATGCTGCACGACATGGCCGCGACCGTCAAAGCAACGGGCGCGGATCTGGCCTTGGGGTTTGACGGCGACGGAGACCGCTGCGGCGTCGTCGATGACGAAGGCGAAGAGATCTTTGCCGACAAGGTCGGTGTGATCATGGCGCGCGATCTGGCCAAGCTGCATCCCGGCGCCACCTTCGTGGCCGACGTGAAATCGACCGGCCTGTTCGCCAGCGATCCCGAACTGCAGGCGCTTGGCGTCAAGGCCGACTATTGGAAAACCGGCCACAGCCACATGAAACGGCGCGTTAAGGAAATCGGCGCGCTGGCCGGGTTCGAGAAGTCCGGCCACTATTTCCTGGCCGAGCCTGTCGGGCGCGGCTATGACTGCGGCATGCGGGTGGCCGTCGAAATCTGCAAGCTGATGGACCGGAACCCGGACAAAAGCATGTCGGACCTGCGCCGCGCGCTGCCCAGAACGTGGTCGACCCCGACCATGTCGCCCTATGCCGCCGATACCGAGAAATACGACATCCTTGCGCGGCTGGTCGACAAGCTGGTTGCCAAGGCCGAGGCGCAGGAAACACTGGCCGGGCGCCCCATCAAAGAGGTGGTCACGGTCAACGGCGCGCGCGTGATCCTGGACAATGGCAGCTGGGGTCTGGTGCGGGCTTCGTCGAACACTCCCAATCTGGTCGTCGTATGTGAAAGCAGTGAAAGCGAGGCGGAAATGCGGGCCATTTTCGCCGATCTCGACGCCGTGATCCGCACCGAGCCCGGCGTGGGCGACTACGACCAGACGATCTGACAGCAATGGGGGCGCCGCCAGCGCCCCCACAACCATTGATCAGTTGTTTCCCAGCAGTTTCAGCAGGCCTTTCTTGGCCTCTTCTTCAAGCTTTTTCTTGACCGCGTCTTCGATCTGGTCGCTGTCCGTGATGGTCGTGTCAAGCTCTTCTCCGGCCTTCCTGAGAGCCTTCTGCTTGGCGTCCTGTTCCAGCTCTTTCAGCTTTTCGTCGGTGGCCGCCTCGATCACTTTGCTCAGATCCGGTTTGATCGACGGGTTGCTCCACGGGCCCTGGATCCGCACGGGAACCGCCAGCCCCTCGCCTGAATTGGCGCGCAAGGCCACCGGCGTGAAAACATAGTCGATATCCCGCCGACCCAGTCCAATCCGGCCAGACCCGTCCGCGCGGAAATTGTCCAACTGCATCAGCAGATCATTGTTTCTGAGGTTTCCTTTGCGGATCACGAATGAGGCCGTCAGGCTGTTGAACACCGTCGTCCCGCCCACGGCATCGCCACGTCCCATCAGACGATCAAGGTCGATCCCCGCGATGACCCCTTTGCCCACCTTCAGACTGCCCTTGCCACTGAGCGAGCGCATGATCTGATCTTCGCTCTGACCTTCGCCGAGGAATTCCAGATCCAGCCCCCCCTTGCCCGACAACCGTTCAACCCCCGCCAGCGCCGTCAAAGCCTGCTGCAGGTCGATCCCCTGCGCCGATAGCTTGCCGCCGACCGACAATCCGTTGCGGTTGTTGGCGACCACCTGCCCAGTCAGTTGCCCCGCGAACAGCGTGGCCGGGTTCATCTGCATGACCGCGCGCGACCGGTCGAGGCTGAGTGTCAGGTCGCTTGCGCCGAATTCGAGACCGGGAACCGCAATCGACTCGGCCCTCAGGCGGATCTGCCCATCGGCCAGGCCCAGAACCGATGCGTCGATCGGCTGCTTTGACCATCCGTCGTCGCCCCGTGGCGACGATCCGGCTTTCGGGGCGTCGTTTTTTGGTTGCCTCCGGGTCTGCGTATCAGCATCCGCATCGGCGACACGCGACAGATCCAGATGGCCCGCCGTCAGGTTTGCGGTGATCTGCGGAGTGGCGGCGACAAGGATGTCTGCATTGCCCGTGATCCGGTTCTGATCAAGCGCGACCTGGATGTCGCGCAGCGCGATGCGTCCGTCGCGGGTATAGGTCATCTGACCGCGCACGTCGGCCGCGCGGCCCAGACCCTGAGGCACGGTCACACCCGCCTGGCCAAAAGCGGCCAGCATCTTGTGTGTATCGGTCGTCGTGATCCGGGTGCGCCCGTCCATTTCCCCTGCCAGATTGACGCGTCCGTCAAAGTTAACCTGGCCCCCGGGCGCGCTCAGGTCCAGCGCCAGCGGCGTCGCCTGACCTGAAGAAAAGGCCGGCAGATCCGATATGCTCAACGCCACCGTAACCGCCCCACCCGGCACGGGCATTTCCGCGTCCATCCGCATCGGGGCGGAAATGTCGGGCCAGCTGGCCGACAGATCCACGTTCGCGAAATCCATGCGAACCGCGCCGTCTTCGACATAGACCAGCCGGGCATTGGTCAGCTCCAGCTTGTCCAGCGTCACGGAACTGGGCTGCGATGCGGGTTTCGGCCCGCCAGACGGCAAGGCGGCCTCGGCTGGCGCGGCCTGTTGGCGGGGTGCCAGTTCCCAGTTTCCGCGTCCGTCGGACAGTTCCAGCCGCACGACCGGGTCGCGCGCCAATACACGACCGATCCGGACCTCGCCGCCCAGAAGGGCCGAGGCATCAACGCCCACCTCCAGGCTGGACGCGCTGAGCATGGGTTCGGGTCCGGCCCAGGGGGCATTCGCAAATTGCACCGGTCCGGTTTCCAGGCCCAGGACGGGCCAGAACGAAAACCGTACGTCGCCCTCAAGCGCAAGGTCGCGCCCGGTCTGGGCCTTGACCTGTTCCGCCAGGATCGCGCCAAGCTTGTCGCCGGGCATCAACAGCAAGGCCCCGATGGTCAATCCGATGGCGGCCATCAGAATGAAAAGAATGCGAAACAGCCACTTCATGATTTCTATGCGCCCCTGTTGTCCTTTGCCTAAATGATGTCTGCCCGACGCGTGGGATTTGCAAGGGGAAGATTTCCCCACTATATGCCGCGCCATGAGCACCAACCCGCCCAACCTCCGCCCCGACCTGGCGCCTGCCGCCCGGATTGACGATGCCCCGCGCCGCGGTCAGCCCACCATCGGCATGGTCTCGCTCGGCTGCCCCAAGGCGCTTGTGGACAGCGAACGCATCCTGACCCGCCTGCGGGCCGAAGGATACGGCATCTCGCCCGACTATGACGGGGCGGACGCGGTGATCGTGAACACCTGCGGGTTTCTCGACAGCGCCAAGGCCGAAAGCCTTGAGGCGATCGGCGAGGCGCTGGTGGAAAACGGCAAGGTGATCGTGACCGGCTGCCTGGGGGCCGAGCCGGACTACATCCGCGAACACCATCCGCGCATTCTGGCCGTGACCGGCCCGCACCAGTATGAACAGGTGCTGGATGCCGTGCACAGCGCCGTGCCGCCCGACCCGAACCCCTTCGTCGATCTGCTGCCGGCCTCGGGGGTAAAGCTGACCCCGCGCCATTTCAGCTATCTCAAGATTTCCGAGGGCTGCAATCACAAGTGCCGATTCTGCATCATCCCCGACATGCGTGGCAAGCTGGCCAGCCGCCCCGCCCATGCGGTGCTGCGCGAGGCCGAAAAGTTGGTGGAAAACGGCGTGCGCGAACTGCTGGTCATCAGCCAGGACACCTCGGCCTATGGGCTGGACCGCAAATATGACGTGAACCCGTGGAAAGATCGCG